>JABMMR010000119.1 GCA_013205525.1 Burkholderiales bacterium
GAAAAAGCCATCAAGATCATCCACGGCAGCGCTTCGATCGGCGGTTTTGGCAATGATCGTATCGACACCAAAAACCCGCTGCTGAGGGGTCGTTTGTCGGAAGAAATCGCCAAAAACCATGCGCTGATGGAAGTGCTGAGTGCCTTGCCTACCAAGATGCCGGTCAGCGACTTTTCAGTCTCTTCCTCATTTGGTATCCGTACCCACCCCATTACCGGGCGCCCTAAGTTGCACATGGGCGTGGACCTGCTCACGCATGGCGGCGATGAGGTCAAGCCCGCCAAACCGGGTAAAGTCATACTGGCCCGGACTTACCAGGACTACGGCAACACTGTCATCGTTAGGCATGAGCGCGGTATTGAAACGCTTTATGGTCATCTGGCAGAAGTGCGGGTTCGCGAGGGGCAAGAAGTCGATATGAATACCCTTTTGGGCATGGTGGGCAACACTGGCTACTCAACGGGCAAACATTTGCACTTTGAAGTCTCCGTGGGTGGCTATCCGGTTGATCCGGAAAAAGTCATCGATACCGCCAACTATGTTCAAAAAACCAAAAACTGACCAGCCTGAAGCTCCAGCAACTGAAAGCACCTCCACCATGATCACAGTGAATGATGACTCGTTGAACAACAAGCGTGGTAACACCGGCGTCGCGGTGCTAGACACCCACAAGCCAACCGTGATCAGCGAAGGTTTCTCACTGACCGGCGATATTGTTTCTGACGGTATCTTGCACATCGAAGGCCGTACCAGCGGCACAATTAAAGCCAGCAGCATCAACATCGGCCCGCGCGGTCAGGTCGAAGGCACCGTCTCCTGCGCCAGCTTGCACATCAAGGGCTCTTTTTCGGGAACGGCTGTTTGCGGAGAATTGGTCGTTGCGGCAAGCGCCATTGTCAAAGGACACGTCACGTACCAAGTGCTGACAATCGGTCGGGGTGCGACCATCGAAGGCGATCTGGTTATCCGGCGCTAAAGCACATATTTGTGCTGAGCTTGCTGCGGCGGTTCGATTTCTGTAATCGATTTAACCGCTGAAGTTACTTAAAACATTCGTTGCTTTGTTGCCAACCAAATTTGCATTAATTTTGCCTGCGGCTAATATTTGCATGTGCAACATAAACTTGATATTTATCCCAAATTCCTCTCGCACGTACTTCAAGTCCGGCAATCCAGTGAGTTCCCACAATTGGATCCCCATGAGGAACGCTTGTTGGACCAATTGGCTACTTCTTGGACACAAGGTAAAAAAATAACGGTGCTGTTTGCCATGCGAAAGTTTGACGATGCCTCCGCAAGCACTGTTCACAGACGCTTGAAGACATTGCGAGTCAAGGGCATGCTTGACTTGGAATTGGACGAAGACGACAACCGGGTCAAATACATCGTTCCTACCGATCTCGCCAAGTCTTACATCACTGCACTCGGTCAGTCTGTGGTTATGGCTGCCAGATCAGAGCGTCCCTGAGTATTTCTTTTGCCCCTCAAACGGGCAGATCAGCCAGCGCTGTTAGATGCAGGCCCGATCGGGATAAATAAACTGCAGTATAAAAGCGCCAAACTGCACGCCGTCATGGCCTTCCTGCAATGTTTTCATGCGGTCTTGGTAAACCGCTTCCCCGAACATCTCTCTTCGCTTGCCTAACAAAAAAGCGGCATAGCGTGCGTCAAATTCCGGATGAGGCTGCACGCACAAGACTTGCCCGCTGATTGAATAAGCCGCAATCGGGCAATGCGCATTGCTGGCCAACAAGGTAGCGCCGGCAGGCAGTTCCAGCACCTGATCTTGGTGGCTGGCCAGCAAAGCCAGCTCCCCCCGTGTGTTGGCAACACCATCAGGCCCGTGCCATTCATAGACGGTGCGCCCAAGCCCCCAGCCCTGCGCTGCGCGTGCGACCCTTGCGCCCAAGCAGTGCGCAATCAGTTGGTGGCCAAAACACACCCCGACCAGTTTTGGGCCCTGCGCCAGCAGCGCGCTGACACACGCCCGCAACTGCACCACCCAGGCCTCGTCAGAAAACGAGTCGGACCGGCTGCCCGTGAGCAAAACGGCGTCATAGGCATCGAAAGAAGCAGGGTATTGGCCCAGTCGGGCGCTGAACGAATCGACAAGCCCCTGGTAGCCGGCGGCGCGCAGCAAGGTCTCGAACATGGCGGCATAGCTGCCCCAAATGGGCACGCCATCAGCTTCGATCACGTCATTGTCAAGAATGCAGATGCGCATGAATGGCGAATAAATGTCGGGTATCAGCGGGGCTAAGACCCCTTTGTTATGTGCATCGAACTGCGTTGAGGGAGTAGGTCCGTACAACAACTGATAGCGTGCATCAAAATCGCATAAAACCAATTGCATTGGCGGAAGCTCAGGGATTCGAACCCTGGAAACCTTTCGGTTTGCCGGATTTCAAGACCGGTGCAATCGACCACTCTGCCAAGCTTCCAAGGCTGAAAGTTTAACC
>JABMMR010000120.1 GCA_013205525.1 Burkholderiales bacterium
AGGTACCAGTAAAAACCTGTGACACCCAAGAGGCCAAGGCCGACCACCAGCATGCCGGTGATAGCGCCGCCACGAAAAGCGACATCAAGTGCGGGGCCAATGCCTTTGGTTGCAGCTTGCGCGGTACGCACATTGGCGCGCACCGATACGTTCATGCCGATAAAACCGCAGGCACCCGAGAGCACCGCACCGAGCACAAAGCCCGCAGCGCTTAAGGGGTCTAAGACCAAGGCGATGAGGACAGCCAAGACCACACCAACCATGGCGATGGTTTTGTATTGCCGCGACAAATAGGCCGCTGCTCCGGTTTGAATGGCCGCCGCAATTTCTTGCATACGGGCATTACCGGCATCTTGGGAAAGAATCCAGCTGCGGGCCCAGACACCATAAATCACTGCGATGAGGCCGCAGGCTAGCGCAAATAAAAGCGCTGAATTGGCTGACATAAATTCTCCTTGAGTTGTTTCGCATGAAAGGTGGTGCCACGTATTTGGCTTGCATAAACACCACCATCGCGTTGCTTCCTCACTCGCTGCGCACAGCTCAGTGATTGGCCAACCCCGAGAATGTAAGTGATTCAGATGAACGTTTTCTGGAGGTAGCAGGTTAAACTTAGGGTTAACGCTTAATTCAAACCTTTTTTCAATATATACCAATCAATATGTCACTCGATAACGTTACCGCAGGCAAGAACGTCCCCCATGAATTCAACGTGATCATCGAAATACCGATGAATGCTGACCCCATCAAATACGAGGTGGACAAGGAAACCGGAGCTATCTTTGTAGACCGCTTTATGAGCACGGCCATGCATTACCCCACCAACTATGGCTATGTGCCCAAGACCATCAGCGGCGACGGCGACCCGGTAGACGTGCTGGTGATCACCCCCGTGCCCTTAATTCCTGGCGTTGTGGTGCCATGCCGACCCATTGGTATTTTGAAAATGGAAGACGAAGCCGGCATGGACGGCAAGGTGCTGGCGGTGCCGACAGACAAAATTTTGTCCATCTACACCCAATGGCAAAAGCCCGAAGACTTGAACCCCATGCGCTTGAAAACCATTGCCCATTTCTTTGAACACTACAAAGACTTGGAAGAAGGCAAGTGGGTCAAGGTATTAGGTTGGGAAGGCCCACAGGCCGCTATGCAAGAAATCACCGAAGGCTTGGCCAATTACCTCAAAGCTCACGCTTAAAAGGCTTGCGCTCTTCCAGGTGAGCCAAATAATTATCTACCCCTGCGCCTTCGCGCTCTAGAAAATTTTCAACCGCATTGGCAAAGCGTGAGTCGCCCAGCCAGTGGGCACTGTGCGTGCTCACTGGCATCAAAGCACGGGCCATTTTGTGTTCGCCCTGTGCGCCGCCTTCAAAGCGTTGCACTCGGTGTTCGATGCACCACTGCAAAGGCTGGTAATAGCAAGCTTCGAAGTGCAGGCAGTCGACGCGCTCAAGCGCCCCCCAATAACGTCCGTAAGCCACAGCTTGCCCACTGGCCAAACCTTGTAAACCAATCAGACTGCTGGCGATGGGTTGGCCGTCACGCTCGGCAATGAACAGCAACCAGTTCTCAGCGCATGTGCTTTGCATGCGGTGAAAAAAATCAGGCGTCAGATAGGGCGCATTGCCATGCTCTAGGTAAGTGCGTTCATAGCAACTGTAGAAGAAGGCCCAGTCTTGTGTGCTGATATCAGCGCCCAAGGCCCAGCGAAAACCCACACCTGCCTCCGTCACGCGGCGCCGTTCTTGGCGGATTTTCTTTCGCTTTTCTTGGTTCAGACTGGCCAAAAAATTTTCAAAATCAGACCAAGCTTGGTTCTGCCAATGAAATTGCACCGTCTGTCTTTGCAGCAAGCCCAGGCTTTGGCTGGTAGCCAGGTCTTCAGCGCAGCCAAACAAAAGATGCAGCGAAGAGAGTTTTTCTTTTTGGCACCAATCAACAGCTGCTTGCAACAAGCTTTGTCGGGCTTCTCGGTTGCGCGCCAAAAGCCGAGTCCCTGGGACCGGCGTGAATGGCACGGCAATCAGCGCCTTGGGATAGTAGTTGAGGCCGTGTTGGTGATAGGCATTGGCCCAGGCCCAGTCAAACACATACTCGCCGTAAGAGTGGTCTTTCAAATACATGGGACAAGCGGCTTGCAACTCATCACCCAGCCATAAACTGATGAAACGCGCTTGCCATCCGGTGGCGGCGAAGGCGCTGCGGCTGTCGTGCATAGCCAGCAGGTAGGCATGTTGCATGAACGGGGTGGGGTTGTGCTGTAAGGCCAGCAAATTGTCCCAGTCGGTGGCGGCAATCTCAGCGGGATGCGTATGCACCCGGATGCCATAATCTTGAAGCTCTTTTTGCATATGACCTATGACTCTTGAACTCAGTGTAGCCCAGCTTAATTTCACCGTGGGCGATATGGCGGGTAATGCCCGCAAAATCATCGATGCTGCACGCACTGCTTATGCGCGAGGCGTACGGTTGTTGCTCACCGCCGAACTGTCCATTTGCGGCTATGCGGCTGAAGATTTGTTTTTACGCGCTTCATTCATTGCGGCCTGTGATCAAGCGCTGGATGTTGTCAGGCAGGATTTGGCAGATTTAAAAGGCATGCATGTGGTGGTGGGACACCCCAGTGGTCATGATGAGCGCACCCGTTCGGTGGCAGTCAGTTTGCGCTTCAATATGGCCTCGGTGCTGTGCGAGGGCAAGGTGGTGGCAAGTTACGCCAAACGCGAATTGCCCAATTACCAAGTCTTCGACGAGCGTCGCTATTTCAAGCCCGGCTCTGTGCCTTGTGTGTTCGAGGTGCAAGGCATCAAAGTCGGTTTATTGGTCTGTGAGGATGCTTGGTTTGAGCAACCCGCACAAGAGACCAAGGCCGCTGGCGCACAGGTTTTGGCCGTCATCAATGCCTCTCCCTTTCATATGGGCAAAGCGCAAGAGCGCGAAGGCAAAATGCGCGAGCGTTGCTTGGCAACAAACTTGCCATTGATTTATGCACATTTGGTCGGAGGCCAAGACGAAGTGGTGTTTGAGGGCCGCTCGTTTGCATTGCAGGCCAGTGGCGACATGGCCGGGCGCGCCAAGGGCTTTGTTGAAGATGATCTGCAGGTAACGCTGGACTCACAAGAAAGCCAATTACTGTTGCAATCTTCCATTGCGCCTTTGCCCACTGGATTGGCCGAAGTATGGGACGCGCTGGTGTTGGGCGTTCGAGACTATCTTGGCAAAAACCGTTTTCCAGGGGCCTTGATAGGTTTGTCTGGCGGCATCGACTCGGCTTTGGTGCTGGCGATTGCGGTCGATGCACTTGGTCCAGAGAATGTGCGCTGCGTCATGATGCCTTCTCCCTACACCGCCGATATCAGCCTCGTTGATGCGAGAGACATGGCGCGAAGAATGGGGGTTCGCTATGACGAAAAATCTATCGTTCCCATGTTCGATGCTTTCTTGCAAACGCTGCAAGCCGATTTTCAAGGCATGCCTTTAGACGCCACAGAAGAAAATATTCAGGCGCGTATCCGCGGAACATTGTTGATGGCTCTGTCCAACAAGCATGGTGCCATGGTGTTGACGACGGGCAATAAAAGCGAAATGGCCACCGGTTATTGCACTTTGTATGGCGACATGGCCGGCGGTTTTGCTGTCATCAAGGACGTGGCTAAAACCTTGGTTTATCAACTCGCGACTTGGCGCAATCAGCATGATCCGTATGGCCGAGGTGCTTCACCTATCCCTGAGCGCATCATTACGCGTCCACCCAGCGCAGAGCTGCGACCCGACCAAACCGACCAAGACAGTTTGCCGCCCTACGAAGTACTGGACGCGATTTTGTCGCGCTATATGGAGCAAGACCAAAGCGCTCAAGAAATCGTTGCGGCAGGCTTTGCCATAGCTGATGTGGAAAAAGTCACGCGTTTAATTCGGCTTAACGAATACAAGCGGCGTCAAGCGCCCATCGGTATCCGAATCAGCCACAGAGGCTTTGGCAAGGATTGGCGTTATCCTATAACCAGTTATTTCCGTTCCTGACTAACCATTTATTCTGTGCTTCCTAGGAAATTCATCATGAAACAAATCACCGCAATTATCAAACCATTCAAACTGGAAGAAGTTCGTGAAGCTTTAGCTGATTGCGGCGTTACAGGTTTGACGGTCACAGAAGTAAAAGGCTTCGGCCGCCAAAAAGGTCACACCGAGTTGTACCGCGGTGCTGAATACGTGGTGGATTTTTTGCCCAAGGTGAAAGTCGAGGTGGTGGTCAAGTCCGACGATGTAGACCGCTGTGTTGACGCTATCGTGACTGCAGCGCGAACGGGCAAGATTGGCGATGGCAAAATTTTTGTCTCCTCTGTCGAGCGGGTTGTTCGCATTCGCACCGGTGAGACAGACGAATCTGCGGTTTAAATCGCTCCCAAGCCCTGTCCCTCAGACATACCGGCTTCTTGCACCAGCAAGGTAAGCAGTTTTTCCAAGTCTGCAGACTGATGAATCAAATCCATTTGCCAGTCCGATACAAAGCCCTTGTTGACGGTGTTATTCATGAACGCCAATAGGCCATCGTAATAACCGTCTACATTGAGCAATCCAATCGGCTTGTTGTGGTAGCCCAGTTGCTTCCATGTCCAAACTTCAAAAAATTCTTCAAAAGTTCCAATGCCACCTGGCAGGGTAAGAAAAGCATCGGCTCGTTCAGCCATCATGTGCTTGCGCTGATGCATGTTGTCAACCAAGTGAAACTCGTCGCAGTCATCACGGGCGAGCTCTTTTTCTGCCAAGGCATGCGGGATGATGCCAACGACTCTGCCGCCTGCTTGTTGGGTCGCCAAAGCTACTATGCCCATCAAACCGCTGTTTCCTCCGCCATAAACCAGTTGGCCTTGGTGGCGACCAATCCATTGCCCCACAGCTTTTGCTGTTTGTTCATAAATTTCTAGCGAGCCTTGGCGAGAGCCGCAGTAAACGCAAAGAGAAAAAGCGGTTTTCATATCTGTATTGTGGGGGCAGTCGGGCTCATTTGGCTGCGTGCGTCCACCACGCGGGTCCGCGCCCAATGGTCGTGCCAAAACTGCTGATCTGAATGAAGCTTGCTGAGGCTGGCCCACAAAGGGATCCAGATCATCACGGCAACTAAGCCTTGCAGACTAGACCAACCGAGCACACCAGCAAGCAGAAGTGGAGGGACAAACCAAATCCATGCGTAAAAAAATCTTAAGAGCCCCTGTTTTTGGGTCAAAGCTTGACCATCAAGCGCGATGATTTTCAGGTGCCAAGTCTTCATGGCAAGGGTTTGGCCTTTGTACCAAAAAAATGTGAAATAAAGTGCCAGCACTAAAAACACAAAAACTTGAAGTCCAAGACGGTTGTGCATGGCATGTCTGGTTTGGCTGAGTGCTCCAAAAAGATAGCCCGCTATGAAAATGACGCCAAACAGCAACATGCCTTCATACATCCAACAGCTCATGCGTCTGAACAATGAGGCGGTGGGCAGTTCAGTAACGATGAGCAGGGGTTCGGGCTGAGATGCAGGGCTCATTGAACCGCAGTGGGCCGGTTAGAAGCCTGAAGATTTGCTGGCAGCAAGGTAAATGGATTGAGTTGCCCAGTGTCAATACGTGGAGAAGTGCCTTGGCCCTCTTTTTTCACAGGAGTGCTGGTGAGTTTATCTGGCGAAATAGGCTTGACTGCAACTGCGGCACCCTTGGGCGGGCGAGGGCGAGAAGAGGGGAGTTTTTGCTTGGCGTCTTCGCTGAGCGATTGGAAGGCCTCCCATTTAGCCATTTTTTCATCGCTGGACAACTGCTTGGTTTGGGCAAAATTCAATCGAGCTTGCGTACGTTGCTGAGGGCTGAGTGCGGCCCAATCGCGCATGCGTTCTTGGGCGATGGCTTGTGAGGCTTCGGTCATGTCGGCAAAATTTTGCGCAAAGGCCAGCCATTTTCTTTTGCGGTTAACTTCAAGCGTAGACCAAAGATTTTCCAAAGGCAGCAAAGCTTTTTTTTGCGCCGAGCTGAGATCTGCCCAAGTGGGCGAACTCTCTAAAGTGCTGGCTGGCTTAGCCGGCTTGTCAGTTAAATCGCCGGCAAGACAAAAAATTGGCGAAAC
>JABMMR010000121.1 GCA_013205525.1 Burkholderiales bacterium
GCGCGGACGGTTTGCGGCTGCAACTGACGGACTTCATCCACCCACTCACCCGCGCAGTCACCGTACACGCCGGTGGTTGAACCATAGATCAGCACCGCGGGCAAACTGCGCAGCCTCAGGGCTTGCACCAAGGCGCGGGTGCGCGGGTCGGTACGGCCCTCTAAAGGCGGCGGCGCCATATGCACCACATGGGTGGCCACACCTGCAAGCCTGCGCAAAGTAGAGGGCTGATCCAAATTGCCTTGCAAGGCGGTGATGCCTTGCTCACGCAAAACATCTGCTTTTTGCACCGAACGGGTCAAGGCCAGCAGTCGGCTTGAAGCGCCCAGCAGGCCGGCCACGCGCATGCCCACATCGCCGCAACCGACGATCAACACACGCGGGCGACGAAACCTTGCAGGCAAGGCACCCAGGGGACTTTGGATTGAAGGCAAAATCAGCGCTTTCTATAACTTACTGGTTTCCAAGGATAACAAGCATGGCTTTTCAGATTGTGGTGCAACCCAGCGGACGCAGTTTCACCGTGGAGGGCGATGAAACTGTCCTCGCGGCGGGTATTCGCCAAGGCTTGAATATGCCCTATGGCTGCAAAGATGGCGCCTGCGGTTCTTGCAAATGCAAAAAAATCAGCGGCCAAGTGCAGTTGGGCAGCCACCAAACCAAGGCACTTAGCCCTGAAGAATTCGCCCAGGGTTGGGTGCTCACCTGTTGCGCCACGGCCCTGTCGGATGTGGTGCTCGAATCCAAACAAGTCAGTTCGGCAAACGCCTTGCCCATGAAAAAAATGCCGGTTCGCATAGCGGCCATGGAAAAAATGTCCGTTGATGTGATGCGCGTCTTTTTGCAACTGCCCGCCACCGAAGTCATGCAGTATCACGCGGGCCAGTACATCGAATTTTTGCAGCGCGATGGCTCACGCAGGGCTTATTCCATGGCGAATGCACCGCACACCTTGGACCCTGATTCGCCCAAGCTAGAACTGCACATACGTCATATGCCCGGTGGCAAATTCACCGACCTGGTGTTTGGTGCGATGAAAGAAAAAGACATTCAACGCATTGAGGGGCCGCAGGGAAGTTTTTATCTGCGAGAAGACAGCGCCGCGCCCATGGTGTTGCTGGCTTCGGGCACCGGCTTTGCCCCTATCAAAGCTTTGTTGGAACATATGCAGCACAAAGGCATCACGCGGTCCACGCGCTTGTATTGGGGTGGGCGTCGCCCCGCAGACTTGTACCTCCACGACTGGGTGCTCGCGCAGTTGGCTAGCATGCCGCATGTGCAATACATACCGGTGGTCTCGGATGCTTTGCCCGAAGACGCATGGACAGGGCGAACCGGTTTTGTGCACCGTGCCGTGCTAGAAGACACGCCCAGTTTGAGCGCTTATCAGGTGTATGCGTGTGGTGCGCCCATTGTGGTGGACTCGGCTCGCAAAGACTACATTGCCAGCGGTTTGTCTGAGGACGAGTTCTTTGCAGATTCATTCACCAGCGAAGCCGATAAAGCCAGCGCTTAAAGCCTAGGGTTTGCGTGCCTGAATATTTCTTTCGCGCAAAGCTCGCATTTTTTCGGCAATCTTGATCTCCAAGCCGCGCTCCACAGGCTCATACAGTGTGGGCGGTGTCATGTCTTCGGGCCAATAGCTTTCGCCAGCGGCAAACCCCTCGGGCTCGTCGTGGGCGTAGCGATAGGCTTTGCCGTAATCCAAGTCTTTCATCAAGGCGGTTGGCGCATTGCGCAAATGCAATGGCACAGGGCGGGTACCCTCGGACTTGATGAGCTTTCGCACCTTGTTGTAGGCCTTGTAAACCGCATTGGACTTGGGCGCAACCGCCAAATACACCACACACTCGGCCAAAGCCAGTTCACCCTCTGGGCTGCCCAAACGCTCGTAAACCTCAGCGGCGTCCAAGGCCAAACGCAAGGCACGCGGGTCTGCCAAGCCAATGTCTTCGGCGGCCATGCGAATCATGCGCCGTGCCATGTACTTGGGCTCAGCCCCACCATCGAGCATACGCACCAACCAATACAGCGCCGCGTCCGGGTCTGAGCCGCGCACCGATTTATGCAAGGCGCTGATGCTGTCGTAGAACTGCTCGCCGCCCTTGTCATAGCGGCGCATGCGCTCGCCCAGCACCCTCATCAACCATTCATCGGCAATAAGCGTCCGCTTGTCGGCAACTGCAGCCACCGCCAAAGTTTCCAAGGTGTTGAGTAAACGCCTGGCGTCGCCATCGGCATAAGCAATCAACCGGTTTTGCGCTTCTTCAGTCAGTTCAGGCACCGCGCCAATGGCGCGCGCCTTGGCCACGATGAGCGCCAAATCGACTTCAGACAAAGGCTCAAGCACATACACCGCCGCACGCGACAACAGCGCGGAATTCACCTCAAACGAGGGGTTCTCGGTGGTCGCACCAATAAAGGTAAACAAACCCGATTCGACATGCGGCAAAAAAGCATCCTGCTGGCTTTTGTTAAAACGGTGCACCTCATCGACAAACACGATGGTGCGTTGGGCCTCCATGCCATCCCTTGCCGCTTGGGCTTGCTCTACCGCTTCGCGAATGTCTTTCACGCCGCCGAGCACCGCACTGATGGCTAAAAATTGCGCGTCAAA
>JABMMR010000122.1 GCA_013205525.1 Burkholderiales bacterium
CCCTTGGGTGGCACAGTCTGGGTGCGTATGGTCGAGCAGTTTTTGGCACCCGCTTAAAAGCCACTCAGTCGCTGGCTGGCGCCTTGTACATCTGCAGCAAAGCCAGCATTTGCGCTTTGGGCTGCTCTTGCAAATAAGGCAGCAGCAGGCCCAGCACTTGCTGGGCACCTCGCGACACCCCGCCTTGAGCGTTGGTGTCTTCCAGTGCATGGCGCGGGTCGCGCACATATTCATAACTCAGCCACCAGGTCAGCATGACCAGCATGTGCGTGGCGCTGCTGTCGCGTTCGGTGGGGTTTTGCGTGAGACAGCCCTTGTCGCTCAATTGGGCCAGCAAAGTTAAAAAAGCATCATGTTTGTCGGCCAAGACTTGTTTGACGGCTTGTTCGAGTTGGCGGTATTTGCTGAGTAAATCATTCAAGTCACGGTACAAAAACCGGTGTCGCCACACCAATTCAAACATCGAGTGCATAAAAAACCAAGCGTCTTCCAAGTCCTTGACGTCTTTGGCGGCAGGCAGCAAGGCCTGCAAATCACTTTGGTAATGGCCAAACAAGGTGTTGACGATGTCTTCCTTGCCCGGGTAGTGGTAGTACAAATTGCCCGGGCTGATGCCCAAATCGGCGGCGATCATGGTGGTGGAGACATTGGGCTCGCCAAAGCGATTGAACAAGCCCAATGCGCTGGCCAGAATCCGCTCGGCGGTGCGATGCGGCGCTTTGCTGGCCATGGGTTTGAGCCTTTAGACCTTGGTGTTTTGAGACGCAGCCAACTGCTGCTCCAGCAATTCCACGCGCGCTTGTAAGTCTGCCAAATCTTGCGCACTGGGCAGCCCCATGCTTTGCAAGGCCTTGGCCACCCGCTCCTCAAAAATACTCTCCAGCTTGTCGATTTGCCCGCTGGCACTTTCACCTATTTGGCTGGCCATGTGGCTCATTTTTTCAGCGGCTTGGGCCATTTTGGCTTGGGCTTGTTGTGTGCTTTGTTGCAGTTGCGAGCCTTCTTTGACCAAGTTCTCATAGACCTTGCTGCCTTCTTCCTGCGCTTTGGCAAAAGCACCCAAGCCAGCCAGCCAAATATGCTGGGCCGAGTCTTTCATGCGCTGGCTCATTTCTTGAGGATCAAATTCGGGCGGGGTGCTGGCCATGAGGGGCTCCTGTGAATGGTTAAAATTCATCATAGTCCACCGGCACCCCCGACACCTGCTCTTCATCGTTCTTGAGCTTTAAACTAATCTTTAATAATTTTCAAAACAAATATAAAAACTTAAATCATGTTGTGGTACGCCGTTCATTCCCGCCCCAAGCAAGAAATTCGTGCTTTAGAAAACCTGCAAAACCAAGGCTTTGAGACCTGGTTGCCCATGATCACGGTTGAAAAATTGCGCCGCGGCCGACTCGCCGAAGTTACCGAACCCATGTTCAGCCGCTATTTGTTCATACGCTTGGACACCGAGCACACCAACTGGGCCCCTATACGCTCCACCTTGGGCGTGAGCCGTTTGGTGAGTTTTGGCAACCGGCCTGCGCCCATCGCAGATGATTTAATTCAAGCCTTGCGCCAAATGCCCGACCGCGCGCCCGAGCGCTTGCTGCAAGCTGGCCAAGCCGTGCGCATGATTGACGGACCTTTGAAAGGCTTGGAGGCTGTGTACCAGCAAGCCGATGGCGAGTTGCGCGCCATGGTGTTGGTAGATTTGATGAGCAAACAACACAGCGTCTTGGTGGAAATGCAGCATTTGTTCCCTGTCACAATCTGAGCATGAACACGCATCCTCGGCATTTGGCCATCATCATGGACGGTAACGGCCGCTGGGCCAAAAAGCGCTTGATGCCTCGCACCATCGGTCATGCGCGGGGTGCCGCCAATGTGCGCCACATCGTCAAAGCCGCCCATGCCATGGGCTTGCGCTACCTCACTTTGTTTGCTTTCAGCTCGGAAAATTGGCGTCGCCCCCCCGAGGAAGTCTCGGCGCTGATGGGCTTGTTTTTGCAATACCTCGAATCCGAAGTCGCCGAATTGAAAGCCGCTGGCATTCGGCTGCGCGTGATTGGCGACCGCAGTGCGTTTGCGCCCATGTTGCAGTCGCGCATAGACCAAGCTGAACAAGAAACCGCTGAGAACACTGGCCTGAACTTGACCATCGCCGCCAATTACGGCGGGCAGTGGGATGTGCTGAGCGCCGTGCGTGCTTGGCAGGCCGCGCATCCCGATCGGACTTTGCAAGACCTCGATGCCCAAGCTTTGGCGATGCATTTAAGTACCGCCGATTTACCCGACCCCGAGTTGCTGGTTCGCACCGGTGGTGAGTCACGCATCAGCAATTTTTTGCTCTGGCAAACGGCTTACACCGAGTTGTATTTCACTGATTTGCATTGGCCCGATTTTGATGCGGCCGCTTTGGGCAAAGCCTTGTCTTGGTATGCACAGCGTGTGCGCCGTTTTGGTCGCACCGATGAACAGGTGTTAAACCCCACACCCGATGGCCATTACCCCTTGCCTGAGCTTGTGATCAAGAAAGACTTAAAGATAGGCTAATATCTCTCCTGCAGGCAAATAGCCACATTAGTTTTGAGCGCCTGCAGCTCAGGGGCATTGTGTGCCCCATTTCTTAGTTTTAAACACATCATCAACAGGCTTAACCCCTATGAAGAACGAAAACCGCGCCCCGCATCCTCTCAAGGACCATGCACAAACCCGCAGTGGTCGCTGCATTGCCTTGATAGACAGCAATTACATGGCTTGGTTGCTCAAGCAAGGCACAGACACAGATGCCGAAGCCGAGTCCGAAGCCGAGGCCTATAACCGACAAGCTTTGATTCCCACTCTGGTGCAAACTTTGAAACAAGCAGGTTTGGCATTGGATGTGCAACGGGTGTATTGGTATACCGACAACCCAGACAGCCAGTTTCCCCAAGACCAAATCTTGCGTGCGCTGGATGTCACCAGTGGCGAGCCCAGTGAAGTGGCGTTCAGCGCCATGTCTGCCGACATTGCCCGCTTGTCTGAGCGCAAGGCCTGTGAGCATTTGCTGATTGCCAGCGATGACGATCGTTTGACCGCCAGCATCGATGAAGCCCAGCTTCACGGACTGAATGTTTATCTGTTGGCCGACGAGTCGGCGCGCCACATGGATCAACTCATCAACGAAGACCCCGCTTGGTGTCGCTTATTGGCGCAAGCCGATCGCCGTGTCTTGCTCATGCCCCAAGCCGCTAGAGAGTCAACTGCCCAGCCACGCGCGGCGGCAGCGCCCACGGCAACCCATGACCCCGAGTTGGTGCGTAGCAAGCTGCAAGAAGTGGTCGATGGTTGGTGGGATGATGAGCCCGAAGATTTGCGTGAAGATTTGCGCGACGAATTGCGTGGCAGCCATGGCATCCCCCAAGAGGTCGATCGCCATATGCTGCTGCGTGTGCGCCGCGCACTCGACAGACCCTTGAGCTTTCCCGAGAAGAAAATTTTGCGTGAAATGGTGCGCAACAAGGTCTTGGGCGTCACCGAAGAAAGTCTGCCTGCATGACCATTGTGGTGACCGGCGGCGCTGGTTTCATTGGCAGCAATTTTGTCCATACCTGGTTGGCTCAGCACGATGAAGTACTGGTCAATCTTGACAAACTCACCTATGCCGGCAACCTGCGTAATTTGCAGTCGCTCGAAGGTGACCGCCGACACCATTTTGTGCAAGGCGATATTGGCGACACCACGCTGGTGAGTCAATTGCTGGCCACCCACCAGCCGCGAGCGGTTTTGCATTTCGCTGCCGAGTCGCATGTCGACCGCTCGATTCACGGCCCCATGGACTTCATACAAACCAATGTGGTGGGAAGCTTTCAGTTGCTCGAATCGGTGCGCGCTTATTGGTCTGGCTTAGCCGAAGCAGCCAAGCAAAATTTTCGGTTCTTGCATGTCAGCACTGATGAGGTTTATGGCAGTTTGGCGCCTGATGCGCCAGCCTTCAGCGAAACCCACGCATATGAGCCCAACAGCCCTTATTCGGCCAGCAAGGCGGCCTCAGACCATTTGGTCAGAGCTTGGCACCACACCTACGGCCTGCCGGTGCTCACCACCAACTGCTCGAACAACTATGGGCCGTATCACTTCCCTGAAAAACTCATTCCGCTGGTGATCCACAACGCCTTGGCAGGCAAGCCTCTGCCTATTTATGGCGATGGTATGCAGGTGCGCGATTGGTTGTATGTCGAGGACCATTGCCGGGCCATCATGCGGGTGCTGCAAGACGGTCGCTTGGGTGAAACCTATAACGTCGGCGGCTGGAATGAAAAGCCCAATATCGAGGTGGTGCGCACCCTTTGCGCTTTGCTCGATGAGTTGCAGCC
>JABMMR010000123.1 GCA_013205525.1 Burkholderiales bacterium
CTTGGCAGACTTTAGCTACCACTGCATGTCTTGGCATATTCCGCCGGGCAGCTTTCGCGGCATCGGTGGCTTAGACCACGCCGCTTTGGGCATACCGCTGGAAGATGAATACATAGCTTTGTATTGCCAACGAAGCGGCCTCACCAGCTTGGAAGCCTTGAAACCCGACTGGAATTTCTATTTGGCCTACAACATGTTTCGCATTGCAGCGATTTTGCAAGGCATTGCCAAACGGGTTGAGGACGGCACCGCCTCAAGCGCTCAAGCCAAGGCTTCGGGTGCGGGTGCACGCCCCATGGCCGAACTGGCTTGGTTGTTTGCCCAACGCAGCGCAGCCTGAATTTTTTCACCCACTACATCAACGGAGACCCTTATGAATTTTGATTACACCGACAAGGTTAAAAATATGCAAGCGCGCTTGCTGACCTTCATGGACGAGCATATTTACCCCAATGAAGCTCGCTTTTTTGCTGAGATTGCGGCCAACCGTGCGGCCGGCAATGCGTGGATTCCCACCAAGATTGTGGAAGAACTCAAACCCTTGGCTCGCAAAGCCGGTTTGTGGAACCTGTTTTTGCCCCATTCTAAGCGTGCGCCCGAGGGTTTGAGCAACTTGGAATACGCGCCCATGTGCGAAATCATGGGCCGTGTGCCTTTTGCCGCTGAGGTGTTTAACTGCTCGGCGCCCGATACCGGCAACATGGAAACCTTTGAGCGTTATGCCAGCGAGTCCTTGAAAGACCAATGGCTAGAGCCCTTGTTGCGCGGCGATATCCGCTCGGCTTTTTTGATGACCGAGCCCGATGTGGCTTCATCGGACGCCACGAATATCGAGTGCAGTATTCGCCGAGATGGCGACCACTATGTGATCAATGGCCGCAAATGGTGGTCGTCGGGTGCGGGTGACCCCCGCTGTGCGGTTTATATCGTGATGGGCAAAACCGATCCCGATGCACCCCGCCATTCCCAGCAAAGCATGATTGTGGTGCCAGCCAATTCAGCCGGTGTTGAAATCTTGCGCCCCTTGACCGTCTTCGGTTACGACGACGCGCCCCATGGTCATATGGAAGTGTTGCTGAAAAACGTTCGCGTGCCCGTGGGTAATTTGCTGTTGGGCGAAGGTCGTGGCTTCGAAATCGCGCAAGGCCGCTTAGGCCCTGGACGTATTCACCACTGCATGCGCACCGTTGGCTGTGCCGAAAGAGCGCTGGAGTTGATGTGCAAACGCCTCAACAGCCGCACCGCGTTTGGCAAACTGATATCTGCCCAAGGCGTGTGGCATGAGCGCATTGCCGAGTCCCGCATCATGATCGAGCAGGCGCGCTTGTTGACCTTGAAGGCAGCGTACATGATGGACACCGTGGGCAACAAAATCGCTAAAAGCGAAATTGCCATGATCAAGGTGATTGCCCCCGTGATGGCCACCCAAATCATCGATTGGGCGATACAAGCCCATGGCGGCGGCGGCGTGAGCGGCGACTACCCCTTGGCCTATGCCTATGCCCATCAACGCACCTTGCGTTTGGCCGATGGTCCCGATGAGGTGCACCGCAACTCGATTGCCAAGCTTGAGTTGGCCAAACACATTGCCACTGCTGCGCAAGAAATAGACATGCCCGTCACCCGAGGTTCTTAAACTTTACCAAGGCAAAACCCCATGATTGATGTTTACACTTGGCCAACCCCAAATGGGCATAAAGTTCACGTCATGCTCGAGGAGTGTGGTTTTGCGCTGGGGCGGGACTGGCTGGCTCACCCCGTTCACATTGGGCAAGGCGAGCAATTCACGCCTGAGTTTTTAACCATCAGCCCAAATAACAAAATTCCTGCTTTGGTTGACCCCAAGGGGCCGGATGGTAAACCCATCAGCCTGTTCGAGTCGGGTGCTATTTTGGTTTACTTAGGCGCCAAAACGGGCAAATTCATGCCCTCCAGCGATCGCGGCAAATACGAGGTTTTGCAGTGGTTGATGTTTCAAATGGGCGGTGTTGGCCCCATGTTGGGCCAAGCGCATCACTTTCGCATTTATGCGCCTGAAAAAGTCCCTTATGCGGTCGAGCGTTACACCAATGAAGCAAGGCGTCTTTACGGCGTGATGGACAGGCAGTTGGCGCACCACCCTTTCATTGCCGGCAAGACCTATAGCATTGCAGATATTGCCATCTTTCCGTGGCTTCGCAGTTGGGCCAACCAAGGCATAGATTGGTCTGACTACCCTAGGCTTAAAGAATGGTTTGACACCGTGGGCGCACGTCCTGCGGTGCAACGCGGTTGCGCCGTGTTGGCTGATTTACGCAAACCCCTGCAAGACGATAAACAAGCCATGGAAACTTTGTTTGGCAAAACCCAGTACGAGAAGCGCTGAGCTGAGGGGCCAGAGTTGATAATATCCCTCAACACTGAAACAACCCACAGATCATGCGCAAACCTTTTTTTATTCAATTTTTTGCCATGCTCGCGCTCGTATTTGCCATGACTGCTTGCTCTGACACCCAGCCAGATGCAGAACCCAAATACAAACCCATTCCTGAAAAGAAGACCGATAACAAAGGCGACCCTGATACTTTTGACCGTCGGGTGCAAGCGGTCATGAATGAAGGCTCACAAAGCCAAGAGGGCCAAGCAGAAGCACCTCAAGCGTCTAAAGCCAGACCGCCCAATTCAGGAAGAGAGCCCATGGTTTTGCTTGACACCCAAAACCGCCCCTTGGGTGAGGTGGTGCATCACAAAGACAAAATGGACTACTACGAATGCAAGGGCATCATTGCACCTTGGTTCCAAGAGTTGATCGTGGCGGAAATGAACTACTTCAACGAGTTGGCTGATTTGCCCTTTGTGCTTTCTGAAAACTGTATCGTCACCTACGGTACTGAGAAAAGCCTGACCCCAGGGCGTATTGGTGTGCAGTTGTTTGAAACCCGCAAAGAGTTTGACAAGTGTGTTCGCAACGATCTTTGCCCTGTTTTTCGCACTGTCAATTTTGTGCCCATCAACAAGTCTTTGATGCGCTCCTACTTTATTTCCAACACCAATTCCAAGGAAATTTTTCAGCATTGCGTCACCGACACAGGCAAATGGCACCGCAATTCCACCTGCTACACCATCGATTGAGTAGTTAACTCTGCTCAAGACTTGGCTTTTACGGTCGATTTATTAAATTAACCTTTTTTTGAGCTATGAATAAACTGCGCTGTCTCGTTTTATCCGCCTCTTTAATGAGCCTACAGTGCTTGTGGGTGACATCGGCTTGGGCCAACGACCCACCACCCAAGCCTGCAGAGGCTCAAGGCGCTCCCGCCAAAGCCGCGAAATCCACCCGCACCTTTGAAGGGCAAGAGCCTCTTTTTTACTTCGACGCCAAACGCCGCCCCTATATCGAGCCCTTTCATAAAAACGATGAGGAAGAATATTTTGTATGCCGCGGCGTGATTGGAGAATGGTTTCGTCAATTGATGGCTGAAGAAGCCAATATGCTGGCCGCCAAAGACGGGTTGGACAAGGTCACCGGTTCAACTTGCGCGGTGCGCTTGGTCGCCACCCATCAAGGTAAAAAGTTGCCCATTATTTCTGTTGAGCTGTTTGTCAACTCCAACGTCATGCGAAGCTGTGTTTTGGGAGACTCCTGCCCTCAGTCACGCACCGTCATCATGTATGTGCTGGATAAAACCCTTTACCGCAGTTATTTCATTACCGACCAAGAGCGAAACATTCGCCGCACCTATTGCTTAGACAACAAAAGCAAAATATTGGCCAAAGAAGAGTGCTGGCACCATTTCTTAGACAAAGCATCCAAAGAAAAAAACAAAGACTAGCACTGAAAAATATTGGCCTGACCGGAGGGGATCGAACCCCCGACCCACAGCTTAGAAGGCTGTTGCTCTA
>JABMMR010000124.1 GCA_013205525.1 Burkholderiales bacterium
GTGTCAACCAATGACCCTGGCAAGACGGCACGAATACCGTTGACCAACACAGTGAGGCCGCCTTTGCCTTTGCCGCTGGTGGTGCCGGTGACAAATTCGCCGGACTCGAGGGCTTTTTCTAGGCTCATCCAAGACGCTAAACGTTTGGCGGTGTCGCGGCTGAGGATGGTGTCGCCATAGCCGTTTTCTACAGAGCTGATGGCCACCGACACAAAGTCGCCGGCTTGAACTTCGATTTCGCCCAAATCGTTTTTAAACTCTTCGATAGGCACATAGGCTTCGGACTTCAGCCCTGCGTTGACCACCACGTGGTTGTGCTCGACACGGATGACTTCAGCGGTGATCACTTCACCGGTGCGCATCTCTGAGCGTTTCAGGGATTCTTCAAACAGGGCTGCAAAAGATTCAGACATTCCATTTTCCTAATTTCGTCGGCCAAGGAGCCTACCCATGCGATGGGCAGAGAGGAGACTTGATCGACGGTTGTCGCGGCTTAACCGCAGTTGGGTGAAACAACCCCAGCACCAGAGCGCCAAGCAGCGCGAGAGGGATGCCAAGGAACCAGATTCAGGTGCGGCCGGGGCCAAACACCTGTTTGCTTTGCCACCAAGCCAACACTTGCGCCACCGATTCATCGATGGACAGCGAGGAGTTGTCTAAGTGCATTGCGTCTTGCGCGGGCTTTAAAGGTGCAACGCTGCGTTGTGTGTCACGGGCGTCGCGCGCTTGCAAGTCTGCGTGAAGAGCCGCGATTGTAGTAGAAAAACCTTTTGAAATCAGTTGTTTGTGTCGCCGTTCTGCTCTTTTTTCTGCACTGGCGGTTAAAAACACTTTCAATATCGCCTCGGAGAAGATGACCGTGCCCATGTCGCGGCCGTCGGCCAACAGGCCAGGCAGGCGGGCAAAGCTGTGTTGTAAATCCAGCAAAGCTTGCCTGACCGCTGGCAGAACCGATACTTTAGAGGCATTCATGCCGGCTTCCTCGGTGCGGATGGCCTCAGAAACATTGACCTCAGCCAGAAGCACTTGCTCACCTTCAAATCGAACTGGCAAATGGCGGGCCAGCTCGGCTATCTGCTTTTCATGCGCGGCGTCCAGGCTTAAGCCTTTCTGTAAGGCCGCGTAGGCGGTCAAGCGGTATAGCGCGCCACTGTCTAAATAGTGGTAACCCAAGCTTTGAGCCACCCGCGAGGCCAGTGTGCCCTTGCCCGAGGCGGTGGGGCCGTCGATGCAAATCACCGGTACTTGGGCGGTCTGGGACAAGCCAAACAGCGCTTCAAAATAATCGGGAAAGGTTTTGGCCACGCATTTCGGGTCCTCGATGCGCACCGGCAAGCCCGCGGGGTTGAACGCGGCGAGCGAAAAACACATGGCGATACGGTGGTCGTCGTAGGTGTGGATGCTGGCGGCTTGCCACTGCGCTATGGGGTGCACCCGAATCCAATCGGGGCCTTCTTCAACCCGAGCGCCTAGCTTGCGCGCTTCGCTGGCCATGGCGGCGATGCGGTCGGTTTCTTTCACCCGCCAGCTGGCGATATTGCGCAAGGTGCTTGGGCCGTCGGCATACAGCGCCATGACGGCCAAGGTCATGGCGGCGTCGGGAATTTGGTTGCAATCCATGTCGATGGCTTTGAGTGGCCAAGCGCCGCGTCGGGTTTGCACCCAGTTGGGGCCGCTGTCCACCACCGCGCCCATTTGTGCTGCCGCGTCCATGAAGCGGATATCGCCTTGTATGGAGTCTGCGCCCACGCCTTGAATACGCACACCCGTCTCAGAGGCCAGAGCACCCAGAGCAATGAAATAACTCGCCGACGACGCATCGGCTTCCACGTGCAGCAGGCCAGGCGAGGTGTAGCGACTGCCAGCGGGCAGGGTGAAACGTTGCCAGCCCTCACGCTGTACCGTCACGCCAAAGCGTTGCAGCAGGTTCAAAGTGATGTCTATATAGGGTTTGCTGATGAGTTCACCCACCACCTCGATGACGATGTCTTGGGTTGTCGCCACCAGCGGCAGCGCCAGCAACAAAGCGCTGAGGAATTGGCTGGACACATCGCCGCGCACTTGGATAGCCGCGTTAAGTTTCAAGCCGTGGTGGCCTTTGAGGTGTAACGGCGGGTAGCCGTCTTGGCCGCTGTAGTCAATGGCGCAGCCGAGTTGGCGCAGCGCGTCCACCAAGTCGCCAATCGGGCGCTCGTGCATGCGCGGCACACCATGCAAGCGGGCTTGTGCGCCCATCAGCGCCAAAGCGGCGGTGAGCGGGCGCATGGCCGTGCCTGCATTGCCCATGAACAAATCCAATTCAGCCGCGGGCGCTTGGCCGCCCAAGCCCGTGATGCTGACGCTGCTGCCAAGCTTGTTTACTTGGCAGCCCATGGCTTGTAAAGCCGTCAACATGACGCGGGTGTCGTCCGAGTCCAGCAAATCGTGGAGCAAGGTGGTGCCTTGGCTTAAAGCCGCTAACAACAGCACGCGGTTGGAAATGCTTTTCGAGCCGGGCAGGGTCACCGTGCCTTGGGCGCTGACCAGGGCGGGAATGTCGAGGAAGGCGGTGGTGAACATGAAATCCTTATCTGCCCATCAGCAGTTTGAGCGCCTCTTCCACCCGTTTGAGTTGGGCGGGGTTCAAATGGGTCAAAGGCTGATCGCCCAAGAACCGGCGGTTGGAGATGGCGCGTACTTGGTCAATCAGCAAATCTGTTTCCAGTGGCAAGCCTGGTTGATGGGGCAGGGCGAGGCGCAGCGGGAAATAGTCTTTGTGGCGCCGAACTTGGCTGGTACCCACCACCACGATGGTGGTTGGGTGGCCGCTGTCGTTCAACAAATCGGTTTGAATCACCAAAGCAGGACGCTTACGCTTGCCGGGTTCTTCTTTGTGCGATTGCGGCTCGAGATCGACTTCCCAAATTTGGCCGCGCTGAAATTTACTCAAGGCCATCAGCCAGCGTGTCTTGTAATGACTCGTTGAGATGCAAGTGTTCTTCAGCCAACTCTTTGGACAAGGCGGCAATGCGTTGCGCCATCAATTGGGCATTTTTCTCTGAGACAGCTTGGCGGATGTAGTCCGAGCTTTTCAGTCCCAGCGCACTGGCCATGGCACGGGTTTGTTCAGAAAAAACCTCGTCAGCTCGAAATGAAAATGTAGATGCTTGCATCAGAATGCCTTTATCGGTGGGTCAATGCTTGTTGCGTTATTTTTTGTATTACACAATCGCAATACAAATTTTATGACAAAAACAGAATGAGTCCAGCGTCAGTCGGCATCGCTGTCGTCGCCTGCGGACAAACGCCATTGGGTGCGCGCTTGGCTGGCGCCGTCAATCAGCAGGTGCAAGCTTTGTAAATCATTGTTTTGAATGGAGTTTTCAAATTCTTTGAGCGCGGCTTGGAAGTGTGCCAACTGTGCCAAAACCTCGCTGCGGTTGGCGCTGAAGATGTCGCGCCACACAGCTGGGTCACTGGCGGCAATACGGGAAAAATCGCGAAACCCCGGGCCGGCCAGTTTCAAAAAAGCATCCCCCTCGGCTTGCTTGAGCAAACCATTGATCTGCGCAAACGCCAGCAAATGCGGCACATGGCTGACCGCGGCAAAGGCTTGGTCGTGGGCCTCGGGGCTCATGCGGTGAACCTGGCTGCCAATGGCTTGCCACAGCGCTGTGGCTTGGGCTATTTGTGTGTCCGTGTTGTGCGGCAGTGGCGTAAGAATGAGCGCACGGTCTTGGTAGAGCGCGGCTTCGGCATGGTCTACACCGGCTTGGGCTTTGCCCGCAATCGGGTGGGCGGGTAAAAAACACGCCAGCTTCTCACCCAAGACGGCACGCGCTGCAGCCACCACATCGCACTTTGTGGAGCCCACATCCATCAACAGGCAATCTGGCGACAAGTGGGGTGCTATCTCGGCCAAACAAGCGGCGGTTTGGCTGACCGGTACGGCGATCAAAACCAAGTCTGCGCCGTGTACGGCCTCAGCTGCGCTGGCCGCTGCCAGCTGAATGACGCCGATCTGCAAAGCTTTGTGGCGGGTGCCCTCTGAGGGGCTAAAGCCCACTACTTTGTTCACTATGCCTTTGGATTGCAAGGCCAGTGAAAACGACGCGCCCATGAGGCCGCAGCCCACCAGCCCAAGTTGCTTGAACTTCATGCGGCTACCGGGTAAGAGCCAATCACTTTGTAAAAGGCGCACAGGCTTTGCAACTCTTTGAGGGCTTTGGCCACAGGGGCTTGGCTGATGTGGCCATCTAAATCGATATAGAAATAGTATTCCCACTGGCCTGATTTGGCTGGGCGCGATTCGAAGCGGGTCATGGAGACACCGTTGTTTTTAAGGGGCATCAACAGGTCATGCACCGCACCAGGCTTGTTGGGTACCGACACCACCAGCGAGGTGCAGTCTTTGCCCGAAGCGGGCGGTGTGGCCAATGTTTGCGGCAAGCTGATGATGGCAAACCGCGTGCGGTTATAGGCCTCATCTTGAATAGCATGGGCCACCACATGAAGCCCAAATTCGCTGGCTGCGCGTTCGCTGGCCAAGCCCGCCCAAGCGGGGTGGGTGGCTGCCAAGCGAGCGCCTTCAGCATTGCTAGACACCGCTCGGCGCTCGGCCTGCGGCAGGTGAAGGCTGAGCCATTCTTGGCATTGACCCAGCGCTTGAGGATGCGCCAACACCACTTCAATACCTTCTAGCGACGCGGTTTGGCGCAGCAGGTTGTGGCGCACCAAGAGGCTGACCTCGCCGATCACATGAACCGGTGTGCGCAAGAACAAATCGAGTGTGCGAGCCACCGCGCCTTCGGTGGAGTTTTCCACCCCGACCACGCCAAACTGCGCCGTGCCCGCACTGGTGGCGTGAAACACCTCGTCGAAGTTGTTGCAGTAAATCAACTCCGCTGCGCTGCCAAAAAATTCAATCGCTGCTTGTTCGCAAAACGTGCCCACGGGACCCAGCACCGCCACGCGCTGCGGCGCTTCTAATGCCAAACACGCCGACATGATTTCGCGCCAAATGGCGGAGACATGCTGGTTTTTCAGCGGCCCTTTATTGAGAGACTGAATTTTTTCCAGCACTTGGGCTACGCGGTCGGGGCGAAAAAAAGGCGAGCCCTCGGCGCGTTTGATGTCGCCAACTTTCTCGGCCAACTGGGCTCGCTGATTGAGAAGCTGCAGCAACTGGCTATCGACTTGGTCGATTTGCAGGCGCAAA
>JABMMR010000125.1 GCA_013205525.1 Burkholderiales bacterium
AAAACTATCTCTTTGCGTTTGCCCCAGCACTTGCTGGACAGCATCAAAATGGCCGCCAATGCCAGAGACTTACCCTACCAATCCTTGATCAAGGTATGGTTAAAAGAAAAACTCAACGCAAGATAAATGTCACGGCTCAATTTTAATTAACGTCATTATTTAGTACAAATTAATGTTTCTATGACAAAATAAGGCATGTCTAAATCTTCATCCCACAACGCTTTCCTGCCACCCCAAGCCCAGCAAGCGCTGCAGGCTTTGGGCGAGCATTTGGCGCTGGCTCGCAAGCGGCGTAAGCAATCCTTGCGGGAATGGGCGATGCGCATGGGCGTGTCGGTGCGCACTGTGCAGCGCATGGAGCAGGGTGACCCGGGTGTAGGTATGGGCATTTACGCGGTGGCGCTTTGGTTAATAGGACGTACCCAGGCTTTGGCGGATGTTGCGCTGCCCGAGTTGGACATGGCCGCCCTTGATCTTGAGTTAGCTGTCGCATCCCAGCGTGGTCGCCCCAAAAGCGCTATGTCGCCATGAGGCCCGAGGCACTGGGCGACAAGCTCTATTTGTGGTGGTTGGCTGACCCCCAGAATGCACGTTGGATAGGTACGCTGCGCTTGGTACGTAAAGCGCAAACTCAATCAGCGGGCGTGGCTTTGCGTTACGGCAGCGATTGGTTGCAAACTGGCTTTGCCTTGAGTGAAGATATGCCCTTGCGCGACATGGAATTTTTACCCATGCTGCCTGATCAAGCGGTAGGTGCAGTAGATGATGCCCGCCCAGACCGATGGGGGGAGCGTGTCATACGCTATCTGATCAACCCGCAACGTCTCTCCACCTTAGATTTTTTGTTTTTTGCAGGCGACCAGCGCTTCGGTGCGCTGGGTGTGTCCTTGTCGCAGCAAGCTTATGTGCCCTATGCGCATGGTGCTTTGCCTGTCTTGGAAGATGTGCAGGCTGTCCATGACTTGGTCCGCCAAGTCGAGGCCGGGGGTCAAGTGTCACAACATTTGGCGAGGTTGGTCGCGCCTGGGGCTACCTTGGGGGGAGCCAAACCCAAGGCCTTGCTTGATATGGACGGGGCACAGTGGGTATTGAAGTTTGCTGATGCCAATGACCATCTGGACATGGGCTTGGTCGAGCACGCTTGCATGGGGTTGGCTCGTCTTGCAGGTATTGACGTGTGTGAAACCCGTCCCTTGGCTTACCAATCAGGACAAAAATTGCGTCATGCCTTGGCGATCAAGCGTTTTGACCGCAACAAGGCGCAACGACTGCATGCCTTGTCTGCGCATGTGGCTTTGCGAGCCGCAGGCCTTGACTATGGGTACCCCGAGATGGCTTTGTTGTTGCGCCGCTTGGGCGTGGCTTCGGACATCAAAACGAATGCCATAGAGTTGTTCAAGCGCATGGTTTTCAATATCTTGATGGACAACACCGACGACCATGAAAAGAATCATGCATTTTTATGGCACCAACAAGCGCTTATCTTGACACCGGCTTTTGATGTGCTGCCCACCCATCAGGGCTTGGGCTACCAGTCTATTCGGGTGGGCAAAGAAGGATCTGTGTCCTCCCTGGCTAACGCTTTATCGGACCACCTGAGCTTTGGCTTGCATCTGCAAGAAGCCAAGGCCTTGGTGGATCAAGTCAAGGCGGTGACATCCCAATGGCAACAGCATTTTGCACAAGCAGGTGTCAGTGCTGCTGATATTGAAAGCTTGTCGCAAACCATACGTTCAAGCCAATCCGGCTAAAAACCCCACCACCAATTCCAAGCTCTTTTGCGCTTGGTCTTTGTGCGGGGAATGCCCGCAAGCTTGCAGCACATGGCGCTCAACCTTTCCCGCTGTGAGCAAATCATCCAAGTGACGCAAACTGCCATAAGCGTCATCTGACCCTTGCAGTGCCAATACGGGCGCAGTAATGGCTTGGCATTCCTCGCGTATGTCAAAGCTTTGGAACGCCGGCGACAGCCAGACATCGTTCCATTGCCAAAAAGCGCAGTCCACATCCGCGTGGTATTTCGTCAGCTTTTGGCGTAAATCTCCCTCCTCGAAAGCCTGTTTGGACGCCTGAATGGCGCTGATGGTCATGTCTTCCACCAGCAGGTGCGGCGCCATCACCACGCAGCCTGCTAGGGAGAAGCGCGTCGCGTGCAGCAGGGCGATGGTGGCGCCATCTGAATGGCCGATCAGCACAGGTTTCTCTAGGCCCCAAACATTCAGTAACGAGGGCAGCACCTCCCAAGCTTCGCGGTGCATATAGTCCGCGCCTAGGCGACCCTTGCCGCGCACATCAGGAATGGCAGCAGACTGCCCGTAACCTCTTCGGGAATACACCCAGCCGGCACGTCCTGCAGTTTGGCAGACCTGCGCTGGCCAGTCGCCTGAGCGGCCTTGCCACATGGCTACCGAACCCAGCCCCTCATGCAGAAAAACCAGTGGGGAAAGGGTGTTGGGGCCGGGAATCTGGCGAAGCTCGGTATCCGCACAAGACCTCATGGAAATTTCATGGTTTTAAAGTACATTCGAGCAATTTGAGAAGAATCAAATTTTAAAAA
>JABMMR010000126.1 GCA_013205525.1 Burkholderiales bacterium
ACGTTGCCGAACGTAAGAAAACATGCCCCAAACAGCAACAACCAACAGTAAAAAAGGACCAAACCACAGAACCCAGGTCAAGGGCTTGACTTGAGGTCGGTACAAAACGAAATCGCCATAGCGAGTGACCAAATAGTCTTTGATCTGCTGATCGCTTTGGTTTTGCGAAATGAGTTTGCGCACTTCTTCGCGTAAATCGTTGGCCAACTCTGCGCGTGAAGAGGCCAGCGATTCATTCTGGCAAACCAGGCAGCGCAACTCTTCGGAGATAAGGATAAGGCGTTTTTCAAGCACCGGATCCTGGGCCATAGGCAAGGCTTCTTTGGCCAGCGCCGTTGTCACGCCGAACAGCACCAGGCACGCGGCCACAAAGAGGGTCTTGAGTAGACGATAGGTTGATTTCATGGCGACCTTCGATGCGACCTAGGAGGCATTTAACTTCAGCAGCAAAGGCAGAATTTGGGACTGCAGCGTATCCAGCGTAACGGCCCCCACTTGCTTGAAACGAATCACGCCTTCTTTGTCAATGATGTAGGTTTCCGGCACGCCGTAAACACCGTAGTCGATGCCGACGCGCCCATCGAGGTCAAACACCGAAACGACATAGGGATCTCCTAGACGCTGCAGCCAAACTGCACTGCGTTCACGCGCAATAAGCAACTTTTCTTCAGGCGAGAGCTGACGTCCCGCTGGTGCATCTTGCGCTTGAACTTCTTTGTAGTTCAACCCGACAATAGGTAATTGGTTGGCTTTGCTCAAAGCCACCAGCAAGGGATGCTCGTCGCGACAAGCGACACACCATGTGGCCCAGACATTGAGCATCCAAACCTTGCCCTTCATGTCTTGCGGTCCAAACTTGACGCCGCCAGCATCCAAAGTACTCAATGAAAAAAGAGGCGCCGGCTTACCCAGCAAAGGTGACGGGATTTCCTGCGGATTGCGATTGAGTCCGATGGCCAGAAAAGCCACCAACACCAAGAAAAATCCGAGCGGAATAAAAAATTTCTTCATCGAAATCGCTTTAACTCAGGAGGCAGCGCTCAGGGCAGACTTGCGATAACGGCGATCACTCACAGCCAGCAAGCCGCCCAGGACCATCAAAATAGCGCCGTACCAAAGCCAGGACACGAAAGGCTTGTAGTAAATACGCACACTCCACTGCGGCTTGTCACCTTCTATGGCCTCGCCCAATGAAACATACAAGTCACGCAAAAGCCCGGCGTCAATCGCAGCCTCGGTCATCGGCATAGCAGACGAAAAATACCTTCTTTTTTCCGGGTACAAGACCTCGAGCGGTTTTTGGTCTTTAGTCACATTCACCGTTGCACGCATCGCTTTGTAGTTGGGGCCATTGACTTCATTGAGACCCACCAATTCAAAGCTGTAGTTTTCTATGCTGACGGTGTCGTTCAGTCCCATGCGCACATCGCGCTCAATTTCATAGCCTTTGACCAATGTGATGCCTACCACCACCACGGCTATGCCAAGGTGGGCCAAATGCATACCCCAAAATGAAAGTGCAATACGGCCAGGTTTTTGAGCCCGCGCCACAATTTGAACCAATAAGCCCACCACCACCCAGGCGGCCAGGGCCATGCCCATGGCCGTAAGCCAGGTGCCGCGCTCGCTGAAAATCAAAATTGCCGCGGCAGCCAGCACAGCGGCCAACGCAGGCAAGCGCATCTGGCGACCCAGCTCTTTGCCCCTGGACTCCCGCCAGTGTGCAATACCGCCGGGAACCATGAGGAAGACGATAGGCACCATCAAGGGCACAAACACCGCGTTGAAATACGGCGCACCCACTGAGAGCTTGCCTAAATTCATGGCATCAATGATCAGCGGGTAAATGGTTCCAAGCAAGACAGCGCCCGTGGCCACCACCAACAACACACTGTTGGCCAGCAGCATGGACTCGCGCGACACCAAAGCGATCTTGCCGCCCAGGGTCGCTTTGGGTGCGCGCCAGGCAAAGAGGGTCAGGGAAATACCCACTACCAGCGCCAAAAAAATCAATATAAAAACGCCGCGTTTGGGGTCAGACGCAAAAGCATGAACAGAGGTCAAAACGCCAGAGCGCACCAGGAAAGTACCGAGCAAACACAAAGAAAATGCGCCAATTGCCAGCAACACAGACCAGGCTTTGAAACCACCGCGCTTGTCGGTCACCATCAAGGCGTGAATCAGGGCTGTGCCGAAAAGCCAGGGCATGAGTGAGGCATTTTCGACGGGGTCCCAGAACCACCAACCACCCCAGCCCAGTTCATAGTAGGCCCACCAAGAGCCTAGCGCGATGCCAGCGGTCATGAAAATCCAGGCCACCACTGTCCAGGGGCGGGACCAACGGGCCCAGGCTGCATCCATGCGGCCGGATAGCAAAGCCGATATCGCAAAAGCAAAAGCGACAGAAAAACCGACATAGCCCATGTACAGCATGGGCGGATGTATCACCAAGCCCGGGTCTTGCAGCAAAGGATTCAAATCCCGACCGTCAAGCGCGGCAGGCAGTAAGCGTTCAAACGGGCTGGAGGTGATCAGAATAAAACTCAAAAACCCAACAGACACAAAACCCAAAACAGCAATCACCCGCGCGACCATCGCCAAAGGCAATGTGCGAGAAAACAAGGCCACGGCCAGCGTCCAACCAGACAGCATCAGCAC
>JABMMR010000127.1 GCA_013205525.1 Burkholderiales bacterium
ATGTCGATGGTGATGTAGTCGGGCACCAAGCCCTCGGCCAGCAATTGCGCCACCGTGTCGTAATCGGCTGGCTTAACCCCCAGCGAAATAGAAGCCAACATATTTTTGGCTTTGCAATCTTTGACAAACTTAAGATTGTCTAAATCGAAACGGTGCATCACATAAAAGTAGCCGTTCTTGGCCAGCCATTCGGCAATACTTTCATTCACCACGGTTTTCATATTGGCGGGAACCACCGGCAAATGAAAGCTGTGCTTGCCTAAGGTGACCGCGGTATCGCATTCCGAGCGGCTTTGCACACGGCATTTGCGCGGCAATAAAAGTATGTTGTCGTAATCAAAAATTTCCATGGTCCAAGCTCCAAAAATTGAAAGGTTTGAGCGCTTGGGGCTGTATCTGGTCAGCAGTGTCACTAACCGAGCAGCAGTAACTTGGGCTCGGTGACTGATTCTACGCAGAATACCTTGAGGGTCTGCCTACAATCAAGAGATGCTTTCTCCCGAACCTTCTTCTGCTTTTGTAGCGCACGCTTTGCACAGCCCCCTGCTACAGGGTTTGAATGAAGAGCAACTTGCCGCCGTGACCTTGCCCGCCGAGCATGCCCTCATACTCGCCGGCGCGGGTTCAGGCAAAACCCGTGTGCTGACCACCCGCATCGCTTGGCTGCTGCAAACCCGCCAAGCCAGTGCAGGCAGTTTGATGGCCGTCACCTTCACCAACAAAGCCGCCAAAGAAATGCTCACCCGCTTGGGGGCCATGCTGCCGGTGAATGTGCGCGGCATGTGGATAGGCACATTCCACGGTTTATGCAACCGTTTTTTGCGAGCGCATTGGAAGTTGGCCAACTTATCCCAGTCCTTTCAAATACTGGACACCCAAGACCAACTGTCTGCTGTGAAGCGCTTAGTCAAACAGCACAACATCGACGACGAGCGTTTCCCGCCTAAACAATTGCAATGGTTCATCGCCGCTTGCAAAGAAGAAGCTCAGCGCCCTAAAGACGTGCCGGTGCGTGACGCCGAAACACGGCAAAAAGTAGAGATTTACCAACTCTATGAAGACCAGTGTCAGCGTGAAGGGGTGGTGGATTTTGGCGAACTGATGCTGCGCAGCTACGAGCTGCTGCGTGACAACGATGCGCTGCGCCAGCATTACCAGCAGCGTTTCAGCCATATTTTGATTGACGAGTTTCAAGACACCAATCGCTTGCAATATGCGTGGATCAAATTACTCAGCGGACCCAGCAGTGCGGTACTGGCGGTGGGTGACGACGACCAAAGCATTTACGCTTTTCGCGGCGCGCGGGTGGGCAATATGGCCGACTTTGTGCGCGAGTACAGCGTTCAACACCAAATTAAGTTGGAGCAAAACTACCGCAGCCACAGCAATATTTTGGACACCGCCAACGAACTCATCAAGCACAACAAAACCCGCTTGGGAAAAAACCTGCACACCACCCAAGGTGCTGGCGAGCCTGTGCGGGTGATGGAGTCCACCGGCGATTTGGCCGAGGCCCATTGGATGGTCGATGAGATCAAGCAACTGCTGCGCGACGCCCGTGAAGGCGACGGCAGCAAAGGCGTTGCAACCCGCAGCGAAGTGGCCGTGCTTTACAGAAGCAATGCGCAAAGTCGGGTGATTGAAACCGCGCTGTTCAATGCCGCCATGCCTTACCGCGTGTATGGGGGGTTGCGGTTTTTTGAGCGTGCCGAAATTAAGCATGCCTTGGCGTATTTGCGCTTGCTGGAAAACCCACGCGACGACACCAGTTTTTTGCGGGTTGTGAATTTCCCACCGCGTGGCATTGGCTCACGCAGCATCGAGCAACTGCAAGACGCCGCGCGCACCAGTGGTTGTGCCTTGCATGACGCGGTCAGTACCATCGCCGGCAAAGCAGGGGCTAATTTGTCGGCCTTTGTCGCCAAGATCGATGTATTGAGAGAGCAAACGCAGGGACAAACGCTGAGGCAAATCATTGAACTGGTGCTGGACCACAGCCAACTGATTGAGCATTACCAAGCCGAGCGCGAAGGCGCTGACAGGATAGAAAACTTGCAAGAACTGGTGAATGCCGCCGAGAGTTTTGTCAGCCAAGAAGGCTTTGGCAAAGACGCGGTGGCTTTGCCGGTGGATGAGGCCATGCAAAGCCAAGCCGATTTTGCGGTCGCCCAAGCCGCCCGCGGTGAAGCCATCGCCCCTAACCAAGAAACCGGTGAAACCTTGTCTCCCTTGGTGGCTTTCTTGAGCCATGCGGCTTTGGAGTCTGGCGACAACCAAGCGCAGGCGGGGCAAGATGCGGTGCAACTGATGACGGTGCATGCGGCCAAGGGTCTTGAGTTCGATTGCGTTTTCATCACCGGTTTGGAAGAAGGTTTGTTCCCGCATGAAAATTCAATGAGTGATTTCGACGGGCTGGAAGAAGAGCGGCGCTTGATGTATGTGGCGATTACGCGGGCGCGCAAGCGTTTGTACCTGAGCCATTCGCAAACCCGCATGCTGCATGGGCAAACCCGCTACAACATCAAAAGCCGCTTCTTTGATGAAATGCCCGAGCACACCTTGAAGTGGTTGACGCCGCAAACCGGCTTACCCGCTCAAGCCCTGTGGGGCTCGAGACCCTCTCAATTTGGACATGCCGACCACCACCGCGCGGCTTTTTACACCAGCACAACCCCGGTGATACCTCAGCGGGTACAGCCCCAAGCCACTGGCCCGAATGCGTGGGTGCGCGCAGGCTTGCAGGTGTTTCATGCCAAGTTTGGCGAGGGCGCCGTGCTGTCTGTGGAGGGCTTGGGTGAGGACGCAAGGGCGCAGGTTAAGTTTGCGCGTCACGGCGTGAAATGGTTGGCCTTGTCGGTGGCCAAGTTGACCCAAGTTTAGGCCAACACGGGTTCGCTGATAAAGCAGTCTTTGAAGCTGAAATAGCATGAGGTGAAGAACATCGCCGACAGCATCAACATGGCTGGCAAGAGCAGTATTGGCGAGAGTTGACCCTCGTCGGTCAGCATGCTGATGAGGCTTAACAAAAGGCTGGTGGTGATAAAAATCAGCACCCAAGCCAAACCAAACACCGCAAATGCACGCCAGTTGCTGACGCAGGCCATGATGCTAAAGAACAGGCTTTTGGCCACCGGTTGCATATGCCAATGAACCAACGCGGGGGCATGCCAAAAGAGGGCTGACAAAGGCAAATACATGACAAATGAAAACAACACCGCTTCTTGAAAATGACTGTCGTTGACAATGTCTTCGTTGATTTCGCCGCCCAGTAAATACATGCGCGCAAATTCACCGCCATCGAACAACGATGACAAGGTCAAAATAAAACTGAACAGCATGGCATAGCAAAAGCCTAAAAGCAATATGCGCCGCGACTGCAATGGGCCTTGGCGAAACCCTGTAAACAAAATGGAAGGCATGGGGAATTTACCCAGCAGAGCTTCTCTGGACGCCGCCATCAAGCCCAAAGACATGGCGGGCAAAACCATCAAGCCCGCAAATGCGCCAAAGTAGGGCAGCAGTGAGCAGATGGAAATCAAGCCCAGAAAAATAAAAAACAAACCACTCAAGGCCAAGGGTTGACGCCAAAAAGTACGTATTCCCTCTTTGACCCAGGTGGCACCGGTGCGCGCAGGAACAACTTGAAGTTTCATGGCCTAGAGTGTGACAGGGTCATGCAGTCGTTGCAGAAGAACACGTTCGAAGTGCTGTGGATCGTGGGCTTGCAGCAAACTGGCCTCACGCGGTAAATGCAAATCCCATAAACGTGAAATCCAAAAACGCAAGGCTGCGGCGCGCAGCATGGGGTTGAACAGTTCTCTCTCAGCCAAGCTGAGTAGCCTGACGCTTTCGTAGCCTTGCAGCATGGCGTGAAATCGGCCTGGCTCAAATGCACCGGTTGGCAAATTAATGCACCAATCGTTGAGGCACACGCCCAAATCAAACAACCAAGTGTCTACGCCGGCGAAATAAAAATCGAACACGCCGCTCAACTGGTTGTCGACAAACATCACATTGTTGCGAAAGGCGTCGGCGTGAACCGCCCCCGTGGGTAAAGCCGTAAAGGCCGCCGTGGTTTGAATATGGTTTTGAAAAGCCAATTCATGTTGCAAGGTTTGTGCTTGGGATGGGTTGAGAAATGGCAAGATGTCTGGCGCAGTCTGGTTCCACCAAGTCAAGCCGCGTAAATTGGCTTGACAGCGTTCATAGCTGCTTGCCGCCAAATGCATCAGTGCCAAAGTCCGGCCCATGGCGTGGCAATGTGCGGAGGTAGG
>JABMMR010000128.1 GCA_013205525.1 Burkholderiales bacterium
CCGCCGTTGTTCACATAGGCTTTGTGCACACCGTCTTGTGCCAGCAGGCCAATTAACTCTTGCGCCACCGAGCCCGCCACCGCCGCCATCGGGGTGACAAAGCCATCATGTGCAGCCCAAGCCACGTCTTGTGCGGCCAGTCGCATGCGCTGCGCCACCACGCCTTGCAAGCTGCCCGCTCGCAGTGAGTACACCGGCTGTCGCAGCACAGGCAACTCGGACACCAGTTCGGGCAACACGGTTTGAAAACGCTGCCAAGCAAGTTCAACTGCATGCTGGCAAGCCTCAGCTACGCCTTGGGCCTGCAACACGATGTCGATAGGACCATGCTGGAAATGCCAACGACCCTCAGACATTGCGTTGCGTGTGGCTTGCATACTCATCAGCCCAACATGGGCGGGTTGTCCAAGGGCCAAGGGTTGACGCCCGCAGGCGGCGTTTCCCATTTCAATTGTGTGGGTGCGCCATCATTGTGCCAAGCCCCATTTTTCAAGCTGTCGTCGAGAGAACGCACAAAACCCATGTGGCCGCCCAAAGCTTGGTAGTCAGACAATTTCATGCTGAATTCAATTGGGGCCACGATGGCAGGCGTGGGCACGGTGCCAAAACTGTTGGCGGGCATGCGCAACACGTCCACCATCAAGGTGATGCCGCCACCTGGCCATATATAGGCCGGCGCGCCGCCGCAGGTGACGTTAACCAAAGCTTTTTTCACCGCTCGCGTGAGTTGTATGGGGTTGTCGGTGACGCCAGAGCGCAGGCTGCCACCCGCACCTGCCAAAAATAACACCGACACCAAAGAGGGTTCGCAGTTCTCACCAATGCGCTCCACCACATGCTGCACCTCGGGCGGCATCTCGGCGGGCTGGGCTTGCAGCGCTTCGTCCAACACAAACCAAGCCGCATGTTCGCCGGTGGTGGACGTCATCAGCAAGCGTAAACCTGGCCAAGCTTCCTCGGGGTTCCACTCACCCAAAATAGACAGCGGGTCGCTGATGTCGGTGCCGCCCCAGCCCGTGCCTGCGGCAGCCACTTGGAAATAGCGCCCCGGCGTGGACTTGCGCCCATTGATGCGTATGCCGCTGGGCGGCATATGCAAACCGCGCCCCGCTTGGTGTTCGGTGAGTACGCCGGTGATGTGGTCATCCACCACCACCACCTCATCGCACAAGCCCAACCACTGGCGCGCAAACATGCCCACCGCCGCCGAGCCGCAGCCCACCCGCATGCGTTGCTCGGCAACACCCTCCACCACGGGTGCACGCCCAGCTTGTAACACCAGCTTGGCGCCGTTTTCAATCTGCACTTCAGCGGCTTGCTGGTTGCCTAAGCGATGCATCAACTCCAATGCCATGCGCCCTTGTTTTTTGCCGCCACCGGTCAGGTGGTGCACGCCACCCAAGCTGAGCATTTGCGAGCCGTACTCGGCAGTGGTGACATGGCCCACCTCTTCACCTTGGTAATGCACGGCAGCACGCTCGTCACCCAAATACCTGTCGGTGTCTATCTTCACCTTCAAGCTGCAATAGCTGAAGATGCCTTCGGTGACCACGGTGACCATGTCCACGCCCTTAGATTTGGACGCGACGATAAAAGGTGCCGGTTTGTAATCGGGGTAGGTGGTGGAGGCACCAATGCCTGTAATAAACACACCGCGCTCAGCGTTGTCGATGGCGGGCAAGGTTTGGGGGGAAGTTTCTGCATCCAGCCGTGCATGCAAAGCCAGTGGTTTTGCGCTTTGCGCTTGCTGGCTTAAAAACACCACGGGGTCGAGTCGCACCAGCAGGCCGCCATGGTTGGCGTAGCGGTCACAAGCACCCACACGCCCCTCAGAAATATGGCACAGCACCGGACAAGCATTGCATTCCACCTTGCCCTCGCGCACCGGCCCATGGCGCGGTTCAACCCGCTGCAAGCCCAAGGGCAAGCCGTCGCTATGGGTGGTGGTTGGTGAAGCCATCCCCTATTATGCTGGGGCGCGTGGCAGAATCATTTTCCAACGCAAGTATTCAGGAGAAGCCCATGGCCAGCGCCACCCCAGACGAAGCCTCAGGCAAAGTTGTGATTAAAAACATTGGTTTGCTGCTCTCGGGCGACATAGATCAGCCCATCTTGGCGGCAGACACCATCGTGGTGATGGACGGCCTTATCACCGCCGTGGGGCGCTACAAAGACCTCGACACCGAGGGCGCAAAAACCACCATCGATGTGCGCCAGACCTGCGTGGCACCTGGCTTGATCGACAGCCATGTGCACCCCGTGTTTGGCGACTGGACGCCCAGACAAAACCAAATCGGCTGGATAGACTCCACCATGAACGGCGGCGTGACCACCATGGTCTCGGCGGGCGAGGTGCATCTGCCGGGTCGCCCCAAAGACATCGTCGGCTTGAAAGCCTTGGCCATCACCGCGCAACGCGCTTTCAGCAACTTCCGCCCTGGCGGCGTGAAAGTGATTGCCGGTGCGCCCATCATCGAAAAAGGCATGACCGAGCACGATTTCGCCGAACTCGCCGCCGCCGGTGTGACCCTGTTGGGCGAGGTGGGTTTGGGCTCTGTGAAAGCCGGCTACGAGGCCAAAGAAATGGTGGCTTGGGCGCGCAAGCATGGCATACAAAGCACCATACACACGGGCGGGCCCTCCATTCCTGGCTCGGGCTTGATTGACAAAGACGTGGTGCTTGAAGCAGACGCCGACGTGATTGGTCATATTAACGGCGGACACACTTCATTGAGCGAGGCGCATGTGTGCGAGTTGTGCGAGCAGTCGAGTCGCGCCATTGAAATTGTGCACAACGGCAACGAGCGGGTCGCCATCGCTGCGGCCAAAGCCGCGCTGGAATTGAAATGCCCGCACCGCGTGATTTTGGGTACCGATGGGCCTGCGGGTTCGGGCGTTCAACCGCTGGGTATGTTGCGCATGGTTGCGTTGCTCTCCAGCCTGGCCAACATTCCGGCTGAGCTGGTGTTTTGTTTCGCCACCGGCAACACGGCGCGTATCCGCAACCTGAACTGCGGCTTGATTGAAGTGGGCCGTGCAGCCGATTTTGTGTTCATGGACCGCGCCCAAGAAACCTCGGGTCGCACCCTTTTAGAGAGCGTGCAACTGGGCGATATTCCTGGCATTGGCATGGTGATGATCGACGGCTTGGTGCGCTGCCACCGCAGTCGCAACACGCCGCCTGCCACGCAGGTGCCGGTGGTGGTGCATTGAGCTCTGCGCCACTGCTGCACATCGCACAGGGCGTGGCGACCCTCACACTCAACCGCCCCGCGCAACGCAACCGCTTGGAGAACAGCGACTTGTCGGTGTTGTTGCAGCATTTTGAGCACATCAACAATGATGCAGGCGTTCAGGTGGTGGTGTTGACGGCCAACACCACTGATCAACCCAAACCCGTGTTTTGCGCTGGCTTCGACATAGGCGGCTTTAGCGATGTTGACCACGGCTCCACCGCGTTTGAAAAAGTGCCCGAGGCTTTGGCTCAACTGCGACCCATCACCATTTGCGCTTTGAACGGCAGTGTGTATGGCGGGGCCACCGACTTGGTACTGGCCTGCGATTTGCGCTTGGCGCTAGAGGGTGTTGAATGGCGCATGCCGGCGGCGGCTCTGGGCTTGCACTACTACCCCAGCGGTTTGCAGCGCTATGTCAGCCACTTTGGTATTGCTGCAGCCAAGCGGGCTTTTCTCACTGCACAGGTTTTTAATTCTGCCCAATTGCAAGCCTTGGGATTGTTTGAAAGCTTTTCTTCAGAGGCAGATTTTCCAACGCAGCTTGCCTCACTGGTGAATGATGTGCTGGCCTTGGCCCCACTGGCCGCACAGGCCACCAAGCGTTCGCTGAATGAAATCGCTGCAGGTCATTACGATGAAGCAAGGTTACGCGCGCGCGAAAGTCAAAGCAGCCGCACTGGGGATTTTGCTGAAGGCTTAAAGGCTTTTGCAGAGCGCAGAAAGCCGGTGTTCAAGGGGCGGTGATCATGCCCTCCTCGGCATTCGCCACGGCAACATGGCTTGCACCACCGGCGACACCAAACGCGACATGGTGATGCTTTCGTGAAAGCTTTGCACCGACTCACCCAGTAAATGGCTTTGTAACAAAGCGCGTTGGTAAAAAGGTGTGTCCTCCAACTGCTCGACCACACGGGCCGCGCCCTCGCTGCGCATGCGTCTGTCTAAACGCCACAGCGTTGTGGGCAGGGCTTGGCGCTTGGGTGCTTCAAACGGCAAGACCTCGCCTTGCGGCGTGAAGCGCAACGCCAGCAATTTGTCGCCCTGTTCTGGCTGGCCTTGTATGTCGTAAAGCACTGCGGTGCTGCCGTCCTTCATGGGGCTGCGCGACCAGTCCCATTCGCGGCAAGAGCGGTCTATAGGCTCATCGCCCTCATTCGAATCCAAATAGCCAAGTCCTTGCCAGCGCTGCGCCGGCGAGTCCATCACCACCTCCACCCGCGCACTCGGCGCCAAGGGGCCCCAGCGGTGCTGGCCCTTGGCATCTATGGGTGTGCTGAAGTTGAACAACTGATGCGGGTGCACCCGCACTTGTCCGCGCACGCTGTGCGGCCAAGGTACGCCCACCTCATTGATATCGATCACCAGCGATTGCCCATCCCAACGCAGTTGGCTGGGGCCTATGCTGAACTGATTTGCATCACGGTAGCAGTGCCGCGCTCCTCGCTCGGTCATGGTCCAGCGCTTGGCATTTCGCGAATACAGGGCCACATTCAAAGCGCAATGGTTGTCGGGGTTGACAACGCCACTGCGCCTGGCCCATGCGTAATAAGGTGAAAACACACTGCCCACAAACGCAATGATGGTCAGGCCGTGCTGGCCATCGTCGCTTAATGCGTCAAGGTACCACCAGAGGTAGCCGCCACTTTGGACGGCTTGGTCAAACCGAGGTTGGCCATCAGCGCCGCGGCCGCCAGTTGGCCCGACATCGCCGCCATCGGCACCCCCGGCCCCGGGTGCACGCTGCCCCCCGCCAGATACAGACCCGGCACCTGGCTCTTGGCGTTGGAACGGGCGAACGCCGCCATCCATCCATGTGTGGCTTGGCCATACAAGGCCCCGCCCGTGGCTGGAAAGAGTTGGTTGAAATCTTGGGGTGTGGTGCGAATACATGATGCAGAGGGCTCCAACTGTAATGACAAGCCGCAAGCGGCCAGCAGTTCTTGGCTGCTGGCGGTGCAATCGGCCAATTCTTGAGGGCTCAAGCCCCGCTTATCGCCATTGGCTGGCGCGTTGACCAAGCACAGTAATTTTTCAGCGCCTTGAACCTCTTCGCCGGTGCCGCGGTCTTGGGCACACACATACACCGTGGGTTGAGCGGGCAAACGATCATGCTGAAAAATAGCTTCAAACTCTTGGGCGTAGTTTGAGCGGAAAAACACATTGTGTCTGTCCAGTGCCAAACCCGAGGTGGGGGTATGCAAAGACCAAGTAATGGCGGACAAAGAGCGAGGTTGAACTTTGCTTGTGACCGCCTGCCTTGTGCCTGCGCCCAGCAATCCCGCGCGCAAGGCAGCAATGTCGCCATTAAAAACCACGCTGTCCGCCGCCAAGCTCTCGCCACTTTGCAAGCGCACGCCCGACACGCGTCCTTGGGTGAGTTCTATGCGCTCGCACTCGCTGTTGAAGATAAAGCGCACACCTCGCGCCCGCCCCAAGCGCATGAGGCATTGGGCCAAGGCATGCATGCCACCTTGCACCGCCCACACACCATCCATCTCCACTTGGGCAATCAGCATCAAGGTAGCGGGCGCCTGCCA
>JABMMR010000129.1 GCA_013205525.1 Burkholderiales bacterium
CAAACCCAGTTCTATCCCGAGAACGGCAAAACCCGTTTGCGCGACATGATCGCCAACCGCCCCGATTGGTGCATCTCGCGCCAGCGTTCTTGGGGCGTGCCCGTGCCTTTCTTTTTGCACAAAGACTCAGGCGAATTGCATCCGCGCACCATGGCTATCTTGGACCAAGCCGCCGACAGGGTGGAGCAAGGCGGCATCGAGGCTTGGAGCCGCGTGACAGTACAAGACATCCTCACCCACGCTGGGGATCACCCCGACGAATATACCAAGAGCACCGACATTTTGGAAGTGTGGTTTGACTCCGGTTCCACCTTTGAGCATGTGCTGCGCGGCAGCCACAAAGACGCTTACAGCCGTACGCCTTTTCACGAGACCGGCCCCGAGGCCGACTTGTATTTGGAAGGCCATGACCAGCACCGCGGTTGGTTTCACAGTTCACTTCTTTTGGGTTGCGCCCTGTATGACCGCGCACCTTACCGGGGCTTGTTGACCCACGGTTTTGCCACCGACGGCCAAGGCCGCAAGATGAGCAAATCGCTTGGCAACACCGTGGTGCCGCAGGAAGTGACCGACAAGCTAGGAGCAGAAATCGTGCGCCTGTGGGTGGCGTCTACCGATTACTCTGGCGACTTAAATATCGATGAGAAAATTTTGGCGCGGGTGGTTGACACCTACCGGCGTGTTCGCAACACCTTGAAGTTTTTGCTGGCCAACACCAGCGACTTTGACATCACCAAAGACGCGGTGCCTCTGGCCGAACTGCTGGAAGTGGACCGCTATGCTTTAAGCCGCACCGCGCAACTGCAAGCCGAGATCGTGGGCCACTACAACGCCGAGCGCGGCGTGTTTGAAGGCGGGCATTTTGGGGTGTATGAATTTCATCCCGTGGTGGCCAAGTTGCAAATCTTTTGCTCGGAAGACTTGGGTGCTTTCTATTTAGATGTGCTCAAAGACCGGCTCTACACCACCCAAGCCACCTCGCATGCCAGGCGCAGCGCACAAACCGCTTTGTGGCACATCACCCAAGCCATGCTGCGCTGGATGGCGCCGTTTCTCAGCTTCACCGCAGAAGAGGTTTGGCATGTCTTGGGGCTGGGCCCAACTATCTTCACTGACACCTATATGCAACTAGCCCCAGCCGACCCTGGCTTGCTGGCCAAATGGGCGCGCATCTTGAAGCTGCGCGAAGAGGTCAACAAAGAAATTGAATTGGTGCGCAGCCAAGGCTTGGTGGGCTCATCTTTGCAAGCTGAAGTCGACCTGACCTTGCCTGCATCTGACTTGACCATGCTGCAAAGCTTGGGCGAGGATGTGCGCTTTGTGTTCATCATTTCTGCGCTGCGTTTGCATGCGGGCGATGCTTTAGGCATACAAGTGTCGCCCTCCACCAACCCCAAGTGCGAACGCTGCTGGCATTACCGAGACGATGTAGGGCATGATGCCGCGCATGCCGCCTTGTGTGGACGCTGTACCAATAATTTGTTTGGCGCTGGCGAGGCCCGCCTAGTGGCTTAATTCATGGCAAAAAATGCACCCCCTTCTATGTTGCTGTGGCTGGGCATTGCCTTGGTGGTGCTGCTGGCCGATCAAATCACCAAATTGCTGATTGTGGACAGCTTTGCTTGGGGCGACGGCCAGCCCGTCACAGCGTATTTCAATCTGGTGCGGGTGCACAACAGCGGCGCGGCGTTTTCCATGCTCTCCAGCGCCTCGGGCTGGCAGCGCTGGTTTTTCACGGGCATTGGGGTGGTGGCAACCGGGTTTATTGTTTGGATGCTGCGCAGCCACCCCACGCAAAAACTGTTTTGCTTTGCGCTGGCACTGGTTTTGGGCGGCGCGGTGGGGAATGTGATTGACCGCTTGGCCTACGGCCATGTGATCGACTTTTTAGACTTCCACTGGGACTGGCTGGCGCCGCTGTTTTATCAAGGGCATTTTCCTGCGTTCAATGTGGCTGACAGCGCCATCAGCGTGGGTGCGGCTTGCCTGATCTTGGATGAATTAATCAGGGTCAGGCGCAGCAAGTAGGCAAAGCTTGCAACTTAAGCGCAGGGCCCTGATGTTGGGCTATCACACCGTCAAAATCGTGCAGCCTGTGGTTTTGCGGGCTTCCAAATCGCGGTGCGCTTGTGCCACCTCAGCCAAGGGGTAGCGCTGGTCGATGTGTATCTTCACCTTGCCACTGCCCACCACCTCGAACAAATCTTCAGCCATGTGTTGATTGACCTCGCGGGTGGCGATGTGGGTGAACAAGGTTTGGCGCGTCACATAAACTGAGCCTTTAGCGCCCAAGGTGCCAGGCGCAAAAGAAGCGACAGGCCCCGAGGCATTGCCAAAACTGGCCATCAAGCCAAACGGTGAGAGGCAGTTGAGCGACTTGTCCCAAGTGTCTTTGCCCACCGAGTCATAGACCACTTTCACGCCTTTGCCACCGGTGATGTCTTTCACGCGGGCTTCAAAATCTTCTTTGGCGTAATTGATGACGTGGGTCGCACCATTGGCTTTGGCCAAGGCGCATTTTTCGTCGCTGCCAGCCGTGCCAATGAGTTGGTAACCCATCGCTTGGGCCCATTGGCAAGCAATCAAACCCACACCACCGGCGGCGGCGTGGAACAAAATCAGGTCACCGGCTTGCAAACCGCCTTGGGGCAAGGTCCGCTTGAGCAAATACTGCACCGTCAAGCCCTTGAGCATCATGGCCGCACCGGTATCGAAGTCAATGTTGTCGGGCAGTTTGCAGACGTTTTTGGCCGGCATCACACGTGCCTCGCAATAGCTTCCTGGGGGTGCACTGGCATAGGCTGCGCGGTCGCCTGCTTTCAAATGCGTCACGCCTGCGCCCACGGCCTCGACCACCCCAGAAGCCTCCATGCCCAAGCCATGCGGCATCTCTAGGGGGTACAAGCCGGTGCGGTGATAGACATCGATGAAGTTCAAGCCCACGGCCTTGTGGCGGATACGAATTTCGCCAGCACCTGGTTCACCCACCGCCACATCGACGAGGTGCAGTTCTTCAGGGCCGCCGGGTTTGTTGAAATGAATAGCTTTGCTCATGCTTGTCTCCTTTGAGGCAGATACGAAAAGAAAAACCATATCCTCCCACGAATTTGACAAACCCTAGGTTAGAGTGTCACCCGCATGTCAGACAACACTCCCGCCCCCGCCCCGCTTTTGACACCTGCCACCTTCGGTTTGCTGCTGCTGCCGCCCTTGGTCTGGGCGGGCAACTCGATTTTGGGCAGCGTGGTGGCCGATAGGGTGCCACCCATCACCTTGAATTTTTTCCGCTGGCTGCTGGCCTTGTTGCTGCTTTTGCCCTGGGGTTGGCGCTTACTTTTGCCCAGCAGCGTGATGTGGCCTCACTGGCGACGCTATGCCGTACTCGGTCTCTTGGGAGTGGGTTGCTACAACAGTTTTCAGTATTTAGCGCTGCACACCTCCACCCCCATCAATGTCACCTTGGTGGCTTCTAGTGTGCCGGTGTTCATGCTGGCCATGGGGGCTTTATGGTTCAAGCAACGCATCACCCGCCGGCAAATGCTGGGGGCAGCCATGTCCATCGCAGGGGTGCTTTGCGTGCTGGGGCGTGGCGACTGGCAAACCTTGCTGCAAGTTGAGTTGGTGATTGGCGACGTGTATGTGTTGATCGCAGTGCTTTGCTGGGCGCTTTACAGCTGGTTGCTGTCACAACCCAAAGACCCTTCCGAGATTCGCGGCAACTGGGTGTATTTTTTAATGGCACAAATGGTGTTTGGGGTGGTGTGGTGCGGCATTTGTACCGCCTTGGAATGGCAATTGAGCGACAACCCCCATATCGACTGGGGCTGGCCGCTTTACGCCGCATTGCTTTAAGTGGCGCTGGGCCCCGCAATCTTGGCCTACCGTAGTTGGGGCCTAGGAATTCAGCGGGTGGGGCCCAATATTGCCGGCTTTTTTGCCAATCTCAC
>JABMMR010000130.1 GCA_013205525.1 Burkholderiales bacterium
GGTGCTTTGCAATTCAATGCGCCCACCATGGCTTTGCACCAAGGTGTTGGTGATGCTCAAACCCAAGCCATTGCCGCGCAGAGCATCGCGTGCCGATCGACTGTTGGCATGGGCGAGCTGAACAAAAGGCTCGAAGATGCGGCTTTGTTGGGCCGCATCAATTCCTGGGCCGGTGTCTTCCACACACACCCGCAACCTACCTTGCATGGCCAAAGCGTTGTGCGCCTCGAAGCTCACATAGGTATGCACATGGCCTTTGTCGGTGAACTTCAGTGCATTGCCAAGCAGGTTAATCAAAATTTGGGTTAAGCGATGTTGATCGGCTTTGACCCACAAAGGCACTGAGTCTTCAATAAAAAGCTGATAGCTCAAACCCAAATCGGCTGCACGTGGACTGAGTGTGGCCTGGGTTTTTTGCAGCATGGTGTGCAAATTAAACACCTGTGGATTGAGTGTGATCTTGCCGTTTTGGATTTGTGAGTAGTCCAGCAAGTCATTGATGACGGTGAGCAAATGGGCGGCTGAGTTTTGTGCGCCCGAAACAAACTCTTGTAAGTCCGAGGTCATGCGTTGGTCGGTACTCATCAAACTCAGATAGCCCATCACCGCGTTAAGCGGTGTGCGCATTTCGTGGCTCACAATGGCCAAGAATTGGTCTTTATGGGCATTCGCCTCGGTGAGGTCGTTAGAGAGTTTTTTCAAACGCAGGTTGGTGCGATGGATGTGCTTGACTGATTGCTGATTCATCAAGTCCACCGACCTGATCAGGCTCCATTGGGTGTAGACCAGCAGGCCGTACATCATGGCACCCAAGGCCAAATCCTGCCATGTTTGGTTGGCTTGAATCGGAAAGAAACCCAGCAGTTGTAAAACAAAAGTGAGCAATACCGAGAGCATGGAAACGCTCAACCAAAAATACACACCATTTCGAGATTTGTAGGTAAACAAGGGCAGGACCGGCACAATCCCTAGCCAAACCATCACCGGTGAAGTCACGCCGCCCAAGTGCCAGGCATTGAACAAAATAATGCCCATGATGCTGGTTTGGTAGATGGACAAAGCCCACAAGCGTGGCATGCCCTTGAACCAAAGCACCAAGGCAATACATACAAATAAACAGGCCCAAAATACCGACACAGCCACGTCGCCCAGGCCCAGGATGTAGAGCAAGGGCGCCATGGGCACTAAAAATAGCAAGGACGAAACAGAGAAAAAGACGTAATAAATATCGAAAGAATTGCGCCTGTTGCGCGGTAGCCGTCGCTTGATACAAATGAGTAGGCTACGGTTAATCATCCCTTAATTTTAGGTGACATTCCTCTGGCATGCGCTTTCATTTCAGGGTCTTTTTCAAGCGCCGCCATGTAAGGCCAAGAAGATGATTAGAATATTAACGTTCTGAGGAGCGCTGCAGCGTCATCTTTTGATGGCGTGAGGCTCGGACAAATTCCGACCAACCGCGCTCACCCACTGATAACGTGAGGTGAGCACCTCGGACTCTCCAAGTGCTTGTATCGTTCGTGTCAGTGGCCCTGAACCTTTTGGAGCTTACACATGAATGCATCGCTGAAACCCACCCAAACCACCGACTTCCATGTCGCCGACATGTCTTTGGCCGACTGGGGACGTAAAGAAATCAAAATCGCCGAGACAGAAATGCCCGGCCTCATGGCAATTCGTCAAGAATTCGCCAAAGCCCAGCCCTTGAAAGGTGCGCGCATCACCGGCTCACTGCACATGACCATTCAAACGGCTGTGCTGGTAGAGACCCTGCAAGCCTTGGGCGCGCAAGTGCGTTGGGCTTCTTGCAATATTTACTCTACCCAAGACCATGCCGCTGCAGCGCTGGTGGCCAACGGCACACCTGTGTTTGCATACAAAGGTGAAACCTTAACTGACTATTGGGATTACACCCACCGCATTTTTGAGTTTGCGGCAAAGGGTGCCCAAGGTGAAGGCCCCAATATGATTTTGGACGACGGCGGCGACGCCACATTGCTCATGCACTTGGGCAAGCGTGCTGAAACCGATGCGTCTTTGTTGAACAACCCCGGCAGCGAAGAAGAGGTTTGCCTCTTCAACGCCATCAAAGCCAAATTGGCGATCGATCCCACTTGGTACAGCCGCAAAGGTGCGCAAATCATTGGCGTGACCGAAGAGACCACCACCGGTGTGTTGCGTTTGAATGAAATGGCCGCCAAGGGCAGCTTGATGTTCCGCGCCATCAACGTGAACGACTCCGTCACCAAGAGCAAGTTCGACAACTTGTACGGCTGCCGCGAATCTTTGGTGGACTCCATCAAGCGCGCTACCGACGTGATGATCGCCGGCAAAGTGGCTGTGGTGGCCGGCTACGGTGATGTGGGCAAAGGTTCTGCCCAAGCTCTGCGCGCTTTGAGCGCCCAAGTGTGGGTCACCGAAATCGACCCTATTAACGCCTTGCAAGCCGCGATGGAAGGCTACAAAGTAGTGACCATGGAATACGCTGCTGACAAGTGCGATATTTTTGTGTCTGCCACCGGCAACAAAAACGTCATCCGTTACGAGCATATGGCCGCCATGAAAGACGAAGCCATTGTGTGCAACATCGGTCACTTCGACAACGAAATCGATGTAGTGTCATTGGAAAAACTTCAGTGGGATGAGATCAAGCCCCAAGTCGACCATGTCATCTTCCCTGATGGCAAAAAAATCACTATGTTGGCCAAAGGCCGTTTGGTGAATTTGGGTTGCGCGACTGGCCACCCCAGCTTTGTGATGAGCGCGAGCTTTGCCAACCAAACCATCGCTCAGATTGAACTGTTCACCAAGCAAGAC
>JABMMR010000131.1 GCA_013205525.1 Burkholderiales bacterium
AGCAAGGTGGCGGTCATCACACGTTTCATGGTGTTACCTTTTAGAACAAATCAAGCACCGCACCCTTGCTGGCGCTAGACGAATTGCGGGCAAATTTGGCCTGTACGCCGCGGGTGTAGCGCGGTGTGGGCGGCTGCCAAGCGGCGCGGCGTTGGGCAATTTCGGCGTCAGACACATTCAGTTGCAAGACCAGCTGGTGGGCGTCAATGGTGATGCTGTCACCTTCGTGGATCAGCGCAATCGTGCCGCCAACTGCCGCCTCTGGCGCCACGTGACCGACCACCATGCCCCAAGTGCCTCCCGAAAAACGTCCGTCGGTGATGAGGCCCACGCTCTCGCCCAAGCCCGCGCCAATAAGGGCACTGGTGGGCGCCAACATTTCGGGCATGCCAGGGCCGCCTTTGGGGCCGAGGTAGCGCAACACCATCACATCGCCGGCTTTGATTTTGCCGTCCAACACCGCTTTAAGTGCCGACTGTTCGTCGTCGAACACCCGCGCGGGTCCTGTGATGACAGGATTTTTCAAGCCAGTGATTTTGGCCACGCAACCTTCGGGCGAGAGATTGCCTTTGAGAATGGCCAAATGGCCTTGGGCGTACATGGGCTTGTCGATGGGGCGGATCACGTCTTGGTCGGCGCGAGGGGTGTCGGGAATATCGGCCAAGTTTTCCGCCACGGTTTTGCCAGTGATGGTCATGCAGTCGCCGTGCAGCAAGCCGGCTTTGAGCAAAACTTTCATCACTTGCGGAATGCCACCGGCTTTGTGCAGGTCGACAGCCAAGTATTTGCCGCTGGGTTTCAAGTCACAAATCACCGGGATTTTGCGGCGCATGCGCTCGAAGTCATCAATCGTCCAGTCGACTTCGGCGGTATGGGCAATAGCCAAAAAATGCAGCACCGCGTTGGTGGAGCCGCCGGTCGCCATGATGACGGCCACCGCGTTCTCAATCGCCTTTTTAGTGACGATGTCACGCGGTTTTAAGTCTTTTTTGATGGCTTCAATCAATACCTTGGCGGCTTCCTTGGCCGAGTTTTGCGTCTCGTCGTGCGGGTTGGCCATGGTGGAAGAGTAGGGCAGTGACATACCCAGCGCTTCAAACGATGAAGACATGGTGTTGGCGGTGTACATGCCACCACATGAACCTGTGCCGGGGATGGCACGCATTTCAATTTCACGCAAATCCGCGTCGCTGAGTTTGCCGGCGGCGTTTTCGCCTACCGCCTCGAACACGCTCACGATGTTCAAGTCTTTGCCCTTGAAGTGGCCGGGCAATATGGTGCCGCCGTAAACATAAATGGCCGGCACATTGGCGCGCAACATGCCCATCATGCCGCCGGGCATGTTTTTATCGCAGCCACCCACCACCAAAACACCGTCCATCCACTGCCCGCCCACGCAGGTTTCTATGCAGTCGGAAATCACTTCACGGCTGATAAGCGAATATTTCATGCCCTCGGTGCCCATGCTCATGCCGTCCGAGATGGTGGGTGTGCCAAAAATCTGCGCATTGCCGCCGGCCTCTTCAATACCCGCCACTGCGGCATCCGCCAATTTTTGCAACCCACTGTTGCAAGGCGTGATGGTGGAGTGTCCGTTGGCCACGCCCACCATGGGTTTGACGAAATCGCCCTCTTGGTAACCCATGGCGTAATACATGGACCGGTTGGGGGCACGGGATTTACCCTCGGTAATATGCGCCGAGCGTCGGTTGATTTTGATGGGGGTATTGGACATGGCAACTCGCTTTCAACTGATAACCAAACTAGTTTAGCCGAGGCTCAGGTGTTCGAAAGCGAGATAAAAGCTGCAGTGTTAATCATTCGTAATCTAATTTAAGCATTAACTTCGATCGAACTGTACCTACCTCGGTGGAAGGCGAGGGGCCGCCGACACGCAAGGCAGCCCAGATGGTCTGGGAAAAAGTTGAGACGTTTGTGCTGTAACTAAAAGAGGCACCTCCAAAAGTCAGGGTGTTGTTGCGGGAAACAGAAAAGTCCAGTAAGCAAATCTCATTGGTGAATCCTTGATCAAGCGACAAAGCGATCACCGTGTTATTGGTGTTGCTGGTTCCCCCCTCAGAGATCGACGCCGTATTTTTTAAATAACAGTCTGTGGACGGGCCATTGCTGTCTGTCAATGTGACCCTAGGGAATGCGGCAGAAGTCGAAGGATTATTTGAACGGTTGTTGACGCAATTTATCAATTGAATAGCAATTGCTTTTTTGGATTCTTGCCGCACGCCAACAAAAGAGGAAGGTTGGATAGTTGGTAAATTTACTTGTGAAGGTATATTTAAAGCGCAAGTGGGTCGTGAAACAAATACCCTTTGGCAAAGCGTACTGTTCGTTGTTCCAGGACCAAAACTGTTATCCGCAAAGTCGGGGTTTGCCTCTGTTGTATTTGCAAGATTTGTGAAAGTATCTCTTGGACAATGTTCGAAAGAAGGGATATTGATGGGTGGTGTAAAACTGTAATTCCACCGCAGTTTGATAAATACCGTGTTGTTGGCGGCTGAACATTTTTTAAACAGCAGAGAATGTGCAGGAACTTGATTATCTGCAGCTGAAAGCCCTTGAACACTACAGGTAGATGTTGAGGCGTTGCTTATGTTGTCACACCAGCAAAAAGGGTTAGTGGTATTGAAATTATTACCTGTGGTGGTAACTGCCAAAGTGGAGGTGTAAGGGAAGTCGTAAGCACTCGCTGCGCCGTTCTCGCCAAGAGGATTGTCATCAGTTCTCGGAGGGAAAAATCTGGTTACAAGAAAGGGATCAAGACTATCTAAAAAAATGTATCTACAAATGTCATTGTCTGTGAGTTGAAAACGCACAAGCCATAAAGAATTGTAAGAGCCGGTTTGTTCGTTATAGGTGAAGTTTTCTGAGGTGTAAGAAACTGGAAAACAGGCGGCTTGGCTGAGATTTGCAAAGAACAAAAACCCCAAAAAAATAAATAATTTAAATTTTTTCATCATAAAAACCCCTTTTAATTTCAATTATTTTTTAATGCCAAGTTGACTGTCGCACATGGCAATTTCAAATTGGTAAAGCCGTTTGCGTTGGCTTTGTTTTTTTCGTCAACGTCGTAGTCGACGAAGCAGGTTTCATTTGGCTTATCGCCCAAAACCACTTTTAAGAGGTCTTTGGTTTTTTTCACCCT
>JABMMR010000132.1 GCA_013205525.1 Burkholderiales bacterium
ACCAAAATATCCGCCAAGCGGGCGGCCAAACCACGGCCAACACACAGGCACCTACTGGCTTGATGCTGGGTACTGGTACCAAGGTGGTTGCCACCGAAAAATTGCATATCCAAGGTAACTTGGTCAACAGCCAAAACCCCTTGGATGTGGCCATCATGGGCGACGGTTTTTTCCAAATCCAGCAACAAGACGGCACCATTGCCTACACCCGCGACGGCGCGTTCAAGCTGTCGGGAACCGGACAACTGGTGACTTCAACCGGCTTTTTGCTCGAACCCAATATCACCATCCCCAACAACGCCTCGTCTTTGACCATAGGCCGCGACGGCACGATTTCGATTGAACTCGTGGCCGGCCAAGGCCAGCAGGTGTTGGGCCAGTTACAGATCGCCAAGTTTGTCAATCCAAGTGGTTTAAAGCCTATGGGCAACAACTTGATGGCCGCCACCGCTTCGAGTGGACAGGTGCAGTTGCTGCAGCCTGGCACCACGGGCGCGGGTGTATTGAACCAAGGTTCTTTGGAAGCCTCCAACGTCAACGTGGTGGAGGAAATGGTCAACATGATCGAAACCCAGCGCGCTTACGAGATCAACTCCAAGTCGATTGAAGCCGTCGACGGCATGCTGAAGTATTTGAACCAAAACCTTTAATCCATTAAGGCCTATTCACCATGAAAACACTTCTCACGGCTTTTGTTTTGTTGACTGTGCTGCAAGGCTGTGCGTCACCCGAACCCGTGTTGTCGACGCTGTCACCTTCGCCCGATTTCGCACCTGTCTATCCTTTGGCCAAAGACCAAACCGCGCCTGCCACCGGCGGTATTTACGGCAACCGCCAAAGCGATGCTTGGTTTGGCCGTGGTCGCAATTACCAAGTCGGCGACTTGATCACCGTGTTGTTGAATGAATCCACGCAAGCCGACCGCAGCCAAAAAACCGATATCAGCCGCGATGCCAGCAACACCGCTTTGCCCTCAGGCGCCAATTTGTTGCTGGGCAATATCCATCCTATTTTGGATGGACTCAATGTGAACTCCGCCAAAACCACCAGCACCGGCAAGGGTACAGCCGCCCAAGGCGCCAGCCTGACCGGCTCGGTCACTGTTACTGTCACCGATATTTTGGCCAACGGCAACTTGGTGGTGCGTGGCGAGAAAAAACTCGGCCTCTCCGAAGGCACTGAGGTGATTCAGGTGGCGGGTGTGATTCGACCCCAAGACATAGGTCCCAACGGCACGGTGCAGTCTTTGCGCTTGGCCAATGCACAAATCGCTTACCGCGGCACAGGCGACTTGGCCTCGGCCAGCAAACCCGGCTGGGGAACCACCGGCTTGATGAAATTTTGGCCCTTTTAATTCAAAGTTAGAAAGCTATGAAAACCACATTTGTCAAAACCTTTGTGCTGAGCTTGGCTTGTTTGTGTGCCATGCCGGCATGGGCTGACCGCGTCAAAGACTTGGTCACAGTGGCCGCACAGCGCCCCAATCAGTTGATTGGCTTTGGTTTGGTGGTGGGTTTGCAAGGCACGGGTGACGATGCCTCAGTGCCTTTCACCACCCAAAGCATGAAAGCCATGTTGGCGCAAATGGGTGTGCGTATCGACGGCCCCATGTCCGACTTCGAGCAGGCAACTTCCGCCAGCCGAATTGACATCAAAAATGCGGCCGCTGTCATGGTGACAGCCGACTTGCCAGGATTTAGCAAGCCAGGTCAGCGCATCGATGTGAATGTGTCAGCGATTGGCAAAGCCACCAACCTGCGCGGCGGCAGCCTGATCTTGACCGCCATGCGCGGCGTGGACGGCGAAATTTATGCTTTGGCCCAAGGTGCTCTAACTGCCACAGGCATTGATGCCTCGGGAGCGGGCTCCAAAGTGGCCATTGGCGTGCCCACAGCGGCACGTATTCCAGGCGGCGCGATTGTTGAGCGTTCAGTGGAAACCCCGTTTGAAAAAGCCGAGTTTTTAGTGATGAACCTGCGCGACAACGACTTTTCCACCAGCAGCAGCATAGTGGCGGCCATCAATAAAAAATTTGGCGATGGCGTGGCACAAGCTGTAGATGGCACATCGATATCGGTACGACCCCCTCAAGACTTGAATCAAAGAGTGTCATTCATGGGACTCTTGGAAAACATCGAAGTCACGCCTTCCGAGCCCAATGCCCGCGTGGTCATCAACTCACGCACCGGCACCGTGGTGATTAACCGCGCTGTTCGCGTCACCGCGGCAGCCGTGTCGCATGGCACGATTTCGGTGGCGGTGACCGCCACCAACGATGTGTCCCAACCCAATCCGCTGTCTCAGGGCCAAACCCGCGACGTGCAAAACGCCGACATCGCAGTGAATGAGCCCAAGAACCCGATGTTCTTGTTCAAGCCCGGTGTTGATTTACGTGAAATTGTCGACGCGGTCAACCAAGTCGGTGCCAGCCCTTCTTCACTGATCGCCATTCTTGAGGCCTTGCGCAGCTCGGGCAGCTTGCGTGCCGAGCTGATCATCATTTAAGCCTTCTTTACACAGCCATGAGCGAATTCACCCCCCTCACCAGCGCCAAGTCGTATAACGACTTTTCGGCATTGGGCGAACTGCGCGGCAAAGCGCAGCGCAACGATGCGAGTGCGATGCGCGAATCTGCCGAGCAATTCGAGGCCTTGTTCATACAGATGATGCTCAAGTCCATGCGCGAAGCTTCCAGTGCCATGAAAAGCGACTTGATGCACAACAATGCGCAAGAAACCTTTGAGGGCATGTACGACAAAGAAATCTCCTTACAAATGGCCAAGCGCAACGCCTTGGGCTTTTCCGACGTGGTGGTCAAAAACCTGAGCCAGCAAAAAGCGGTGCCCAGCACGTCAGAGTTACTTCAGTTGCGCCAAACTTCGACCATACAAAACGGCATGCCTTTGAATGCGCCGGTGTTACCCATGTCTTTGGCCAACAAAGCGCAAGCGGCCATGTCCTTGCAGAAAAACACCTTGAAAGCTTTGCCGCTGGTGCCTAACCGACCCCTGACATTGGGGACTGAGCCATGAGTGATTTACTCGGTATCAGCAGCACGGCGGTTGCCGCCTATCAGCGGGCTTTGGGCACGGTCAGTAACAACATTGCCAACGTCGGCACCGAGGGCTACTCACGTCAGACCTCAACCCTGCAAGAAAGTGCGCCCGCCAAACAAGCCAATATGTTTTTGGGTACCGGCGTGTTGTTCACCTCGGTCAAGCGCGCGTTTGATACGTTTGCCGAAACCAATCTGCGCAACAGCAACACCGATTTGTCTACCCAAACCCCGATGGTGGAATACACCCAAAGGGTGATGGACATCATGGGCGACGATAGCGTGGGCTTGAGTTCTGCGCTGGACACGTTTTTTGAATCGGCCCGGAGTTTGTCGGTAGACCCCGCCTCTGGCGTGATGCGCACCAGTTTTTTACGCTCTACCGAAGGCGTGGGCTCGCGTTTTGCCGAGTTGTCGGGCCAGTTGAATTTGGTCTCTAACGAAACCCGCCAAGCGCTGGAGAGTGCGTCGGGTCAACTCAACACCTTGACCGAGCAACTGTCTTTGGTCAATCAGCAATTGACCAAGGGCACCTCCCTTGACAGCCAACCCCCAGAGCTGCTTGACAGGCGCGACTTGCTGCTGCGTCAGATGTCTGAATA
>JABMMR010000133.1 GCA_013205525.1 Burkholderiales bacterium
CAAGGTGCCGCGTGATGTGTTGAAAAAAATGGGCCAAGCCGGATTTTTTGGTTTGATGTACGAGAGCGAGTACGGTGGCGCTGAGGCAGATGCCCTGACCAATTTGGTGTTTGCAGAAAGCCTGTCGCAGTCCACCTTTGCCGGCTTCATTGTCAGCGTGCTGGTGCACACCGACATGGCCAGTCCGCATTTGCATCATGCCGGCACTGCGGGGCAAAAAACCAAATACCTGCCCGGCCTCATTGCGGGCGACACCATCAGCGCGGTGGCCATGACCGAACCCGGCGCGGGCTCGGATTTGTCGGGCATGCGCTCAACCGCCAAGCGCGACGGCGACGGCTGGGTGCTCAATGGCAGCAAGCTTTACATCACCAACGGCGTGCATGCCAATCTGTACTTCATCGCCGCCAAAACCGGCGAGGGCAAACACCAAATGTCCATGTTCATTGTGGAAAAAGGCACACCCGGTTTCAGCGTGGGGCGTTCGTTGGACAAAACCGGCTGGCTGTGTTCGGACACCGCAGAGTTGGTGCTGGACAACGTGCGCTTAGGCCCCGAGGCTTTGCTTGGCGAGCAAGACAAAGGCTTTTATGCCCTGATGAAAAACCTGCAAACCGAGCGCATCGCTTTGGCGGCCATGGCGGTCGGTCATTGTCAACGCGCCATTCAGCTGACTTTGGATTATGTGAAGCAGCGCCAAGCCTTTGGCAAATCGCTGTGGGACATGCAAAACATCCGCCAGCGCATTGCCATGCTCGACGCAAAAACCCGCGCCGCACGCCAGTTCATGTACCACTGCGCATGGTCGGTCACGCAAGACCACGACATCGTGCAAGAGGTTTCCATGCTCAAGGCCTTGACCGGTGAGTTGGTGAATGAAGTGGTCGGTGGCTGCCAGCAGTTTTGGGGCGGCATGGGCTATATGCGGGAAGCGCCGATTGAGCGCTTGTGGCGCGATGGCCGTGTGCTCGCTATCGGTGGTGGCGCCACCGAGGTGATGCTCGAAGAAGTCGCCAAGCGTTACTGAACCCATGTTCAAAAAAATTCTGATTGCCAACCGCGGTGAAATCGCTTGTCGCGTGGCCGTTACTGCCCGTCGTATGGGTTTGCGAAGTGTGGCGGTGTTCTCGGACGCGGATGCGCATGCCGCCCATGTACAAGCCTGCGATGAGGCGGTGCACATAGGTGGCAATGCGCCGCAAGACAGCTATTTGCAATGGCAGCGTATTCTGCAAGCCGCCGTGCAAACCGGTGCCCAAGCTATTCACCCAGGCTATGGTTTTTTAAGCGAGAACGCCGATTTCGCCGATGCTTGCCAGCAAGCAGGCCTTGTCTTCATTGGCCCCTCATCGGCTGCCATCAAAGCCATGGGCTTGAAAGCCGCGTCCAAACAATTGATGGAAAAAGCTGGTGTGCCGCTGGTGCCCGGTTACCACGGCGCAGACCAAGATGCGGTTTTGTTGGCGCAAGAAGCGCAGAGGATGGGCTTTCCGGTGCTGATCAAGGCCAGTGCGGGTGGCGGCGGCAAGGGCATGCGCATCGTCAACCGTGCAGAAGATTTTACCGAGGCCTTGGCTTCATGTCAGCGCGAAGCCAAAAGCAGTTTCAATAACGATGCGGTGCTGATTGAAAAATACGTGCAACGGCCAAGGCATATTGAAATTCAGGTGTTTGGAGATAGCTACGGCAATCTGATTCATTTACACGAGCGTGATTGCTCGGTTCAGCGCAGGCATCAAAAAGTGCTGGAAGAGTCGCCTGCCCCTGGCTTGTCGCCGGAGTTGCGCGAACGCATGGGCGCATCAGCGGTGGCGGCGGCCAAGGCAGTCAACTATGTGGGCGCAGGCACGGTGGAGTTCATCGTCGAGCAGACCGAATGCGGCATGGACTTCTTTTTCATGGAAATGAACACCCGCTTGCAGGTGGAGCACCCTGTCACCGAGGCCGTGACGGGTTTGGATTTGGTGGAGTGGCAGTTGCGTATCGCCGCAGGCCAGCCTTTGCCCTTGACCCAAGCACAAGTGAGGGTTCAAGGCCATGCCATCGAAGCCCGCATTTGCGCTGAAACGCCCGACAAAGATTTTTTACCCGCCACGGGACATTTGCATGTGCTTCGCACGCCTTTGGCGCAAAGCTTCTCGAGGGCAGCCGTGCGCTGGGACAGCGGTGTACGCGCGGGCGACGATATCAGCCCGCATTACGATTCCATGATTGCCAAGCTCATCGTGCAAGCTGAAACTCGCGAGCAAGCCTTGGCTTTTCTAGACCAAGCTTTGTCTGAATTGCATATCGTGGGTGTGGCCAATAAC
>JABMMR010000009.1 GCA_013205525.1 Burkholderiales bacterium
CCAGAACGAATAGTGAGGTTTCATCACCTTTGAGCCTAACCGCACCCAGCCTCAGGCGCAAGAGTATTGCCCCTTGGCTAAGAGGTTTGGTCAGCAACAGTTTGCACTGGACGAGCAACACGCCTGCCACCTTGGCGCATGCTGAACATGGCTTGGAAATAGCCACGCAACCAACCCATGTCTATGGGTTTACGCAGCACATGGCTACCCCCTGGCAGTTCACCATACACAGCAATCTCTTCGTCGGACAAGCCAGTGATGACAATGACCGACATTTGGGCGAACAAGGGGTGGCTGTTTAACTGGCGCAACATTTCCACGCCGTCGATGCCGGGCATACGCAAATCAGTGATCAAAACCTGAGGCTTGAGTACCGAAATATCGAGCAAGGCCTCAACCGCTGAGGAGGTGATGGTGGCATCAATGGACAAGTCCCATTGGTCGAAATGTTTTTGAAACATGATGCGCGTGAGCTCATCATCCTCGACCACCATGACTTTGAGGCGCTTGCCGTCTTGGTAAATGGCATTGGGTGAAAGGCTTGCGCGGCTTTGGTAATGACGAATCGATTGAAGCGAAATGCGGCGATGACCGCCTTGGGTTTTCCAAGCTTCAAGTTCGTTTTTTTCAACCAAAGTTTGCACCGTGCCCACCGACAGATTGAGCAGTTTCGCGGCATAACTGGTGCCGCAGTATTCATCGCTTGAATCAGGTATCGCTTTATGGCTCATGACAACTCCGCAGTAAAAAGATGAATGGCAACAAGTACCACTTTTTTATCACTTTACCGTAGATTTTGTCGTATCACCAATTTTTTAATACTTTATGTAGTTTTTTGGAGTTTATTTAAGCGCTTTATAGCGCATACGCTTAGGTTTTGCACCTTCTTCACCCAAACGTTTTTTCTTGTCAGATTCATATTCTTGGTAGTTGCCGTCAAAAAATGTCCATTGAGAATCGCCTTCGCAAGCCAAGATATGGGTGGCAATACGGTCAAGGAACCAGCGGTCATGGCTGATAACCATGATGCTGCCAGCAAATTCCAGCAAAGCGTCTTCTAAGGCGCGCAAGGTTTCCACGTCCAAGTCGTTGGAGGGTTCATCCAGCATCAGCACATTGCCGCCGGCAATCAGGGTTTTGGCCAAATGCAAGCGCCCGCGCTCACCACCGGAGAGTGTGCCCACGCGTTTTTGCTGGTCGCCGCCGTTGAAATTGAAACGGCCGCAGTAAGCACGGCTGGCCATCTCAAATTTACCCACCGTCAAAATGTCCAAGCCGCCCGAGACATCTTCCCAAACGGTTTTTTCGTTCGCCAAATCGTCGCGGTTTTGGTCGACAAACGCCATTCTGACGGTCTGACCCAGCTTGATTTCGCCGCTGTCGGGCTGCTCTTTGCCAGCAATCATGCGAAACAGCGTGGATTTACCAGCCCCATTGGGCCCGATGATGCCCACGATGGCACCGGCGGGCACTTTGAAGCTGAGGTTATCGATCAGCAGGCGGTCGCCAAAAGACTTGCTGACATCGGTGAACTCGATGACTTCATGGCCCAAGCGCTCGGCCACGGGAATAAAAATTTCTTGGGTCTCGTTACGTTTTTGGTATTCGAAATCGGAGAGTTCTTCAAAGCGAGCAATACGCGCTTTGCTCTTGGCTTGGCGGCCCTTGGGGTTTTGACGCACCCAATCGAGTTCTTTCTTCAAAGCCTTGGCACGCGCATCTTCACCTTTTTGCTCTTTCTCTAAGCGGTCTTGTTTTTGTTCCAACCAAGTGGTGTAGTTGCCCTTGTAAGGAATACCGTGGCCTCGGTCGAGTTCCAAAATCCACTCGGCGGCGTTATCTAAAAAATACCGGTCATGGGTGATGGCCACCACAGTGCCAGAGAAACGCGCTAAAAATTGCTCTAACCAATCAACAGACTCGGCGTCCAAGTGGTTGGTGGGCTCATCGAGCAGCAGCATGTCGGGCTTAGAGAGCAACAACTGGCACAGCGCGACACGGCGTTTTTCGCCGCCCGACAAATGCTCAATCACCGCTTCCCAAGGCGGCAGACGCAGGGCATCGGCCGCAATTTCGAGTTGGTGCTCGCTGTTGTCGCTCCCAGCGGCGGCGATGATGGCCTCAAGCTGGCCTTGCTCGGCAGCGAGCGCGTCAAAGTCGGCGTTTTCGTCGGCATAAGCGGCATACACCTCTTCAAGGCGTTGTTTGGCATGCAGCACTTCTTCCATCCCGCCTTCCACGGCCTCGCGCACAGTTTGCTCGGGGCGCAATTTGGGCTCTTGGGGCAAGTAGCCAATTCGCAAACCTGGCATGGGCTTGGCCTCGCCCTCAATTTCCGAGTCCAAACCCGCCATGATTTTCAACAGCGTGGACTTGCCAGAACCGTTCAAGCCCAGCACGCCAATCTTGGCGCCAGGGAAAAAGCTCAGTGAGATATCTTTAAGAATATGGCGTTTGGGCGGCACGATTTTGCCGACGCGGTTCATGGTGAAAACGTATTGGGACATGGAAGGATTCTCTAGGCTGTGCGCCACACGCTGTGGGCTTGGTTAATGCAGCATTATCTCTGCATGCCGCCATCGTCAACTCATTCGCTATTCGCGAATAGCGAATGAATGAATCTTCCCAAACGCGTCTATGGACAGAATGGGGCAAAAAGTTGCACTTTCAAACTCGGCGGCAACGGCCAGCAAATCGAGGTCGCCAGTCACCAGCGCTTGTGCTTTACCTGCCCCCGCCAGGTGCATGAACGGCAAATCCAGCGCATCGCGGCAATCGGGCACAGTGGGTGGCGGCTGCGGAATCCGCACGGTTTTGGTATGCGGCAAGTAGTCGGCCAGCAACTCGCCTTGCTCGGCTTGCGACAAACGGAACTTGGGGTAAGCCAACACGCGCAACAACTCTTGCACCGTGGCTGTACTGGCCAGTGGCAACACCAGCCCGCGCTGCCAAGCCAACCGCACCTGCCCTGCTGCGCCACCGCGAAACACCAGTGCTGACAACACTACGTTCGTGTCCAGCACCACACGAACTGCGGCAATCATGCTTTGGGTTTGACCTTTTTAGCCCAAGACACCGCTGCGGCGATGTCTTCTTCGGTCAAATTCAACTCGGCCAGTTTGGCGCGTACGGCGTCCCCACGCTGAATACGCACGGGCGTCAGAATGAGCTGGCCGCCCCGCACTTCAACATCAAAATAGTCTGTCGCTCCCACGGCCTGTGTCAGGCTCTTGGGCAAGGTGAGCTGGTTTTTGGCAGTGATTTTGGCAAGCATGATTTGTCCGAAAGTAAGGATTCATTACTTTAACCTAATTTTCTTTTTAACGGTTACTGGATCCATGCCACAATAACAACCAGTTGTCGCCACCAGTTGCTTCAACATCAGCGCTTCTGCTGGGGCCGGATCAAACCCTAAGTTTGTTACCTACCTGCCCAAATGTGTTTCCTCGGTCTTTAGCTGGCTGCCTTTTGTTTGGCGGAACAGATCGAAACCCCAAGCGTTGCCCAACCGCGCGCTCCTGTATGAATTTTGATGAATTGAACTTGGCTCCGGCCATTCTTAAAGCTGTGCGCGAGCAAGGCTACGACACCCCCACCCCTGTTCAGGCCCAAGCGATTCCCGCTGTACTCGCAGGCCACGACTTGCTGGCAGGCGCGCAAACTGGCACAGGCAAGACCGCTGCCTTCACCCTCCCCATGCTGCACAAACTCAGCATGAGCCGCAGCGCCACCAACCGCTTTGGCGTGTTTGGCATCCGCGCCTTGGTGCTCACGCCCACCCGCGAACTCGCGGCACAAGTGGAAGAATCGGTTCGCACTTACGGCAAACACCTGCAACTGCAATCTGCCGTCATCTTTGGTGGCGTTGGCATGGCAGCCCAAATCAAGGCCTTGAAAAAAGGCGTTGACATCTTGGTGGCCACACCCGGGCGCTTGCTGGACTTGCAGCAACAAGGCTTTTTGGACTTATCCACTGTGCAAATGCTGGTGCTGGACGAAGCCGACCGCATGCTCGACATGGGCTTTATCCATGACGTGAAAAAAGTGCTGGCGTTGGTTCCCAAGGAAAAACAAAGTTTGTTGTTCTCAGCTACCTTTAGCCAAGAGATCCGCGATTTAGCCGCCCAGTTGCTGCACAAACCACAAAGCATACAAGTCACACCCGAAAACACCACGGTGCAACTGATCAAGCAAGTGATACATCCCGTGGGGCGTCAGCAAAAGAAAGTCTTGCTGGCGCACATCATTGACACCAAACAATGGAGCCAAGTGCTGGTGTTTTGTCGCACCAAGTTTGGCGCCAACCATGTGGCCGACTTTTTAAACAAACAAGGCATCACCGCCATGGCGCTGCACGGTAACAAAAGCCAAACAGCGCGTACCCAAGCGCTCTCGGGCTTCAAAAGTGGCGACATTCGCGTCTTGGTGGCCACTGACATTGCGGCGCGGGGTATCGACATCGATGACTTGCCGCATGTGGTGAATTACGAAATCCCCAATATCAGCGAAGACTATGTGCACCGCATTGGCCGTACTGGCCGCGCAGGTGCCAGTGGAGAAGCGGTCAGTTTGGTGTCCTTGGACGAGGAAGGCTTTATGCAAGAAATTGAAAAATTCACACGTCAAACCATCGAGGTTGAAAAGGTCGAGGGCTTTGGCCCTGGGCCCGATGAACGGGCTGAACCCATCGCCATGGGCCGCCAAACTTTGTGGGGCGGTTTGGGCAAACCGCCCAGCCGCGATGTGATGGCTTCTGCCGCTCGCGCTGCCCGCCAAGAAATGATGGAGCGCATCCGCGAGAAGAAACCCGCTGGCGGTGGACGCGGTGGGGAAGGCCGAGGACAGGGACAGGGACAAGGCCAACGTGCTGCTGCACCGGCCCCACCAACTCGCTCCGAGCGCCCTGCGCGCAGCCCCAACCCAGGCCAGCCAACCCATGGCGCAGGCGCAGCGCACAACGGCCCACCCCGTGCACAAGGCCCCCGCCGTGACCGCCCAGAGCGCGGTCCGCGCAACCCAGCGCCTGCTGGCATGCCCAACGACAACTTTGATCACCAACCCCCAGCGCATCACCAAGAAGATGATTTCCAACCCCGCGCCAATGCGCATTTAGGGACCCAAAGTGGGGTCAATGCTTTTGGTCACAAATCCGGTGGCGGAGCAGGCCGTCAACCCGACCCCACCATGACTTCGGTCGATTTGCTTAGCCGAAACAACCGTGGCGGCGGCGGTGGCGGCAAACGCCGCACTGGCGGTGGCGGTGGCGGTGGTGGTGGTAAGCCCGGCGGCGGTTATGCGGGTAAAAAAACTGGTGGCGGCGGCTTCGGTCGCTGAAAAAGCTTAAAGCGCTTTAAACCCGATGTGCCCACTCGGGTACCAAGGCAGGTATGGCTTGGCCTTCAAAGTGGGCATTCAAGTTGGCAAAGGCCAAAGCAGCCATGGCTTGGCGCGTTTGCAAGGTGCCGCTAGCGATATGCGGGGTCAGCACCACGTTTTGCAAATTGCGCAACTCAGCAGGCACACGCGGCTCATCGGTAAATACATCCAAGGCTGCGCCCGCAATCACTTTCTTTTGCAAAGCCTCAATCAATGCGGCTTGATCGACCACCGAGCCGCGGGCGACGTTGATCAGACATCCCTTGTGACCCAAGGCCTGCAAAACTTCTGCATTGATGAGATTGCGGGTGCCCGGGCCGCCCGGGGTGATGACCACCAAATAATCAACGTGCGCAGCCAAGTCTTTGGCCGATGGGTAGTAGATGAAGGGCAATGCAGGCACTTCATGCCTTGAGGTGTAAGCGATGGACATATCAAACGCCGCTGCCCGCTTGGCAATGGCTTGGCCAATGCGGCCTATGCCCACCAAGCCCAAGCGCGCGCCGCTCATTTTGTTTTGTAAAGGGAAAGGGCCTTCAACCCAATCGCTGTTGCGGACAAACTTATCGGCCTGCGGAATACGCCTGGCAATTGACAACATCAGCCCCAGCGCCAAATCAGCCACATCGTCATTCAGCACGCCTGGCGTGTGGCTGACCTTGATACCGCGTTCCATGGCCCCGATGACATCAACACCGTCATAGCCCACACCACAAACAGAGATGAACTCCAAGGCAGGAAACAGCGCCATCAGACCTTTATCGATAACCGCGTCACCCCCGCCCACCATGGCACGGATACGCTGCAAAGCACTGGGGTCCGTGATGTGATCGCGGTCATGCACCGTATAGGTGTTTTGCAGATCCGACATCAGGTAAGTGGGCAGGTTGCTGACCCGCAAAATATCAATCATGGTGTGCTCCTTGTAGCCCATACCCGTATAAACACTCTCAACAAGCGACATGGGCGGGGATAGTATAGGCACAGTCTTTCCCCTAACGAAGGCTGTACCCCACCATGACTCAATCGCCCCCCCGAAAAAAACCGCACGAACTGCGCTCCCAACAATGGTTTGGTCGCCAAGACCGCGATGGCTTTGCTTACCGCAGTTGGGTCAAGGGCAAGGGCGTGCCGCACGACCAATTTGACGGTCGCCCCGTCATCGGCATTTGCAACACCTTCAGCGAACTCACGCCTTGCAACTCGCATTTCCGCACACTGGCCGAGCAGGTCAAGATTGGGGTTTACGAAGCCGGCGGTTTCCCACTGGAGTTTCCAGTGATGTCGCTGGGCGAAACCCTGTTGCGCCCCACCGCCATGCTCTACCGCAACTTGGCCAGCATGGACGTGGAAGAAAGCATTCGCGGCAACCCCATCGACGGCGTGGTGCTGCTCATGGGTTGCGACAAAACCACCCCCTCACTCATCATGGGTGCGGCCAGTGTCGATTTGCCCACCATTGGTGTGAGTGGCGGACCCATGCTCAACGGCAAATGGCGCGGCCAAGAACTTGGCTCGGGCACCGGCATGTGGAGCATGAGCGAGCAAGTGCGCGCCGGCACCTTGAAACTGGCTGACTTCTTCGAAGCCGAGAGCTGCATGCACCGCAGCCATGGCCACTGCATGACCATGGGCACAGCGTCCACGATGGCCTGCATGGTTGAAGCCTTGGGCGTGGGTTTGCCAGGCAACGCTGCCTACCCCGCCGTGGATGGAAGGCGCAATGTGTTGGCCCGCAATTCAGGGCGGCGCATCGTCGAGATGGTGCATGCCGACCAAAAACTCTCTTCCATTCTGACGCGTGAAGCATTTGAAAACGCCATCAAAACATTGGCTGCGATTGGGG
>JABMMR010000134.1 GCA_013205525.1 Burkholderiales bacterium
CCACATTTGGCGCTTGTTGTCTGCGCTCAAATGCACGCCCACCCATTGTCCGAAATTGGGTGAGGCGCGGCGAATGTCAACCGCCACATCAAACACTTCGCCCTCGGTGACACGAACCAATTTACCTTGCGGTTGTTGAATTTGGTAGTGCAGTCCACGCAAGACACCTTGGGCAGAACGGCTGTGGTTGTCTTGCACAAAAGTCACCTCCAAGCCCGTGGCCTGGACGAAATCTTGGGCGTTGAAAGATTCATAGAAGAAACCACGGGCGTCGCCAAACACCTTGGGCTCCAATATCAACACGCCGGGCAATGCAGTAGGAATTACTTGATAAGCCATGGCAGTTATTTCAATAACGACAACAGGTATTGACCATAGGCATTTTTAGCCAAGGCTTCGCCCAGTTTTTGTAAACGGGTGGCATCAATCCAGCCTTGGTGAAACGCAATTTCTTCGGGGCAAGCCACCATCAGTCCTTGGCGTTTTTGCAAGATGGCAATAAAACTGGCTGCCGCCATCAAACTTTCATGGGTGCCGGTGTCCAACCAAGCAAAACCGCGACCCATGATTTCTACCCCCAGTTGCCCCATTTCTAAATAACGCTTATTGATGTCTGTGATTTCTAGCTCACCACGCGCCGATGGCTTGATCGTGGCGGCGATATCACACACTTGCTGGTCATAAAAATACAAGCCCGTCACCGCGTAATTGGATTGGGGCTGCAGAGGTTTTTCTTCGATGCTGATGGCGCGCTGCTGTTCATCAAACGCCACCACGCCATAGCGCTCGGGGTCGGTCACATGGTAGGCAAACACAGTTGCGCCTTGCTGGGTTTGGTCGGCACTGTGCAACTGTTTGACCAAGTCGTGACCATAAAAAATATTGTCGCCCAGCACCAAAGCGCTGGCTTGGTGGTTGACAAAATTTTTACCGATGGTGAAGGCCTGTGCCAAGCCGTCCGGGCTGGGCTGCACCGCATACTGAATGTTCATGCCCCACTGAGAACCGTCACCCAGCAACTCAGCGAAACGTGGCGTGTCGTGGGGCGTGGAAATCACCAACACGTCACGAATACCACTGAGCATGAGTGTGGACAGCGGGTAATACACCATAGGCTTGTCGTACACCGGCATGAGTTGTTTGCTGATGGCTTGGGTGACAGGGTACAAACGGGTGCCTGAACCGCCCGCCAAAATAATGCCTTTGCGCTGAGTCATAGGGTTGAAACTCACTATTTATAAGCAGCTGAGTTTAGCCAATGAAGATAACTGCCTAAAATCATCTCTTTTGCCAACTTTGAGGCTAGGAACCCGCATGGGACGCACGCTATACGACAAGATTTGGGACGAACACGTCGTCCATACCGAAGAAGACGGCACGGCTGTTTTGTATATCGACCGTCATTTGGTGCATGAAGTGACCAGCCCTCAAGCCTTTGAAGGCATTCGCCAAGCCGGCCGCAAGGTCTGGCGGGTGAGCTCGATTGTGGCGACTGCCGACCACAACACCCCGACCACCGGCTGGGAGCTGGGCTATGACGGCATCACCGACCCCATCAGCAAAGAACAAATCACCACGCTGGACGCCAACATCAAAGAGTTTGGCGCGGCGGCCTTCTTTCCTTTCATGTCCAAGCGCCAAGGCATCGTGCATGTGATTGGCCCTGAAAACGGCGCGACCTTGCCCGGCATGACAGTGGTGTGCGGTGACAGCCACACTTCAACACACGGCGCTTTTGGCGCGCTGGCACACGGCATTGGCACCTCTGAGGTGGAGCATGTGTTGGCCACGCAAACCTTGCTGGCCAAAAAAGCCAAGAACATGCGCATCTTGGTCGAAGGCACGCTGGCCAAAGGCGTGACCGGCAAAGACGTGGTGCTGGCCATCATCGGAAAAATTGGCACGGCGGGCGGCACCGGCTACACCATTGAGTTTGCAGGCTCGGCCATTCGCGCACTCAGCATGGAAGGCCGCATGACGGTGTGCAATATGGCCATTGAAGGCGGTGCGCGCGCGGGACTGGTGGCGGTGGACGACAAAACCATCGCCTATGTCAAAGGCCGCCCCCTCTCACCTACCGGCGTGGAATGGGACCAAGCCGTGGCCTATTGGAAAACCTTGCACTCCGACACCGACGCCCACTTTGATGCGTTGGTCGAACTCAAGGCCGAAGACATTTTGCCGCAAGTCAGTTGGGGCACCTCGCCCGAGATGGTGCTCGACATCAACGGCATCGTGCCCGACCCCGACAAAGAAAAAGACGCCAGCAAGCGCGACGCGATTGAGCGAGCTTTGGCCTATATGGGTTTGCAACCCGGCAAAGCACTCAACGACTTGTTTGTCGACAAAGTATTTATCGGTTCATGTACCAACAGCCGCATCGAAGACATTCGTGAAGCAGCCGCTGTGGTGAAAAAGCTCGGCCAGAAAGTTGCCAAGAACATCAAGTTGGCAATGGTGGTGCCCGGCTCGGGATTGGTCAAAGCGCAAGCCGAGCAAGAAGGCTTGCATGAAATTTTCAAGGCTGCTGGTTTTGAATGGCGCGAGCCCGGTTGCTCCATGTGCTTGGCCATGAACGCCGACAAGCTCGAGCCTGGTGAGCGTTGCGCCTCCACCTCCAACCGCAACTTCGAAGGCCGCCAAGGCAACGGCGGGCGCACCCATTTGGTCAGCCCCGCCATGGCCGCAGCTGCTGCCATTCACGGTCATTTTGTCGACGTGCGCAAGTTCAGCTGATCGGGATACAACAGCATGCAAAAATTTATTCTCCACAAAGGCATTGTGGCCCCCATGGACCGCGAGAACGTCGACACCGACGCCATTATCCCCAAGCAGTTTTTAAAGTCCATCAAGAAAACCGGCTTTGGCCCCAACTTGTTTGACGCATGGCGTTACCTCGATAAAGGCGAACCCGGCATTGACCCCGCCAGCCGCAAACCCAGCCCCGACTTTGTGCTGAACCAGCCGCG
>JABMMR010000135.1 GCA_013205525.1 Burkholderiales bacterium
CAAAGCACCGCTCATGCGTTCGTTTTGCAAGCGTAAAGCTATCACCACATCACAGTCACGAATGCCTTCATCAAGGTCGTGGAAAACTTTGACGCCCAACTGAGAAAGATCTGAGGGAATCAATGTGCGCGGGCCCACCACCCTAACTTCTGCACAACCCAAGGTGGTGAAAGCGTGGATGTCTGAGCGCGCCACCCGCGAGTGCAAAACATCGCCCACAATGGCCACGCGGAGATTTGAAAAATCTTTTTTAAAGTAACGAATGGTATAGGCGTCCAACAAGCCTTGGGTTGGATGGGCATGCCGCCCGTCGCCTGCATTGATGACGTGCACATGGGGCGCCACATGTTGGGCAATCAGATAAGGCGCACCCGATTCGCTGTGGCGAACCACAAAAATATCGGCGGCCATCGCACTCAGGTTGGCAACGGTGTCTAGCAAGGTTTCGCCCTTGCTGGCAGAAGACCTGGCAATATCCAAATTGAATACATCGGCGCTGAGGCGTTTGGCGGCAATTTCAAAAGTCGTGCGGGTACGCGTGCTGTTTTCGAAAAAAAGATTGAACACCGACTTGCCACGCAGCAGGGGAACTTTTTTGACATCGCGGTCACTGACCGACACAAACTGGGTTGCGGTATCCAAAATATGCATCAGCATGTCACGCGACAAACCCTCGGTGGACAACAAATGGATGAGCTCACCGTTTTTATTCAGCTGGGGGTTGCGTTTATAAAGCATGGGCTAGCCTTCCAATGAAAACGCGAATTGGCCTTGCGCGTCACGCGTCAAGCGCAAGGTCTGCGAGGGCGGCAGATTCAAGCGCACACCCGCCACATCGGCCTGAATGGGCAACTCTCGCCCGCCACGGTCTGCCAATACCGCCAGATGAATAGCTTGCGGGCGACCGTAATCAAACAACTCATTCACCACAGCGCGTATGGTGCGCCCCGTGAAAAGCACATCGTCAATCAGCCAAATCACTGCGCCCTCAACTTCAAAAGGTAATTTGGTGGCCACACTGCCGGCCATTCCGCGCTTGGAAAAATCATCTCTGTGCAAAGAAGAAGAAACTACACCCAAGGGCTTTTTTCTTAACAAGTCATGCTGCAAGCGTTCGGCCAGCCAAGCCCCGCCGGTGGTGATGCCGACCAAATGCGCCTCGGGCAAGATGGCGACTTGCAATGCGTCTAAGAGCTGGCGGTACAAAGTTTCTGCATCCAGGCTTGAGAGTGCGTTGTTCATGTGGTCAGGCTTCGCAAAAATTGATCCAAGATGATGCAAGCAGATGCGGCATCTATATCCACCGCAGCTTGGCTGCGTGCTTCGGTGGTCGAGTAGCGTTCATCGACTTCAAAAACGGCTAGACAAAAGCGTGCGCGCAGTTGGCGGGCAAATTTTTGTGCTTTCAAGGTATTTTCATGCGCTGCGCCATCAGGGTGATAAGGCACACCCACCACCAAGGCCTCGGGTTCCCACTGCTTTATATGCTTGGCAATGGCAAGCCAACGAGCTTCACCCCCGCCCAGCACCGTGCCCTGCGGTTGGGCCTGTCCGATTAAGCGCGAGGCATAGGCCACGCCAGTGCGTTGCTGTCCAAAATCAAAAGCCAAAAAAGATTGCAACTCGGTTGCTGCGGTTTGGGGGACCGCCAGGCTCATGCGTGGCCAGCCTGAGGCGAGAGCATCCACGCTTGCAAACCCAAGAGCGCCAATGCGCGGTCGTAGCGCTGCTCAATAGGGGTATCGAAAATAACCTGCGGATCGGCTTGCACAGTAAGCCAACTGTTTTCCCCCAGCTCGGACTCCAACTGCCCTTGTGCCCATGCCGAGTAGCCCAGCGTGATCAATACACGTTTGGGGCCAGCACCTGTAGACAAGGCCTCAAGCACATCCTTGGACGTGGTCATCTCTAACCCACCGGGGATGGACAAAGTAGAAGCGTAAGCGCTCTCGTTGCTGTCGCTGCCATGAGCCGCATCGGACAACGGCTCATGCAAAACAAAGCCGCGCTCGGTATGCATAGGACCGCCTTGAAAAACGGGGATTTCTATCAAATCGGTGCGACCTAAATTGAGCTCTACTTTTTCAAAAAGATCCAGCATTTTCAAGTTGCTGGGTTTGTTGATAATCAAGCCCAAAGCGCCTCGGTCGCTGTGTTCACACATATAAACTACGCTGCGGCTGAATGATTCGTCCATCAAACCGGGCATGGCAATCAAAAAATGATGCGTGAGGTTGATAGGCGCAGAATCGAAAGTCATGAAACTATTTTAAGGCTGAAGATGAAACCTGCCCCATCCGAGCGTTTTGACCGATCGCTGGTGTGGTTTAGACGCGATTTACGCTCAGCTGACCATACCGCCTTGCACCACGCATTGCTACAAAGCAAACAGGTGTTTTGTGCATTTGTTTTTGACGACCATATCCTCAAATCCCTGCCACGCCACGACCGGCGGGTGGCCTTTATTCACAGCAGTTTGATCGATTTAGACCAACACCTTCGTGCACTGTCGACACAGTCCGAAGCGGTGCTAGAGGTTCGTCACGGCGAGCCCATGGCGTGTCTGGTTGAACTGGCCAAGGCCCTTGGGGTGCAAGCGGTATTTGCCAACCATGATGACGAGCCCTATGCACTACAGCGCGACGCTGAGATGAAAGGCGCCTTGGCCAACCAAGGTATTGCCTTTGTGAGCTTCAAAGACCATGTGGTTTTCGAGCGCAGTGAAATCCTCACCCAAAATAACCAAGCCTATGGGGTTTTCACGCCTTACAAAAATAACTGGCTGAAAAAAATAACGCCTGCCGATTTGAAAGAAAAAACAGTCAAGCCTTCCGCAGGACAACTGGCTAGCATGCCTGCCCACTTGCACAAATCCATGCCCAGCCTTGAAGAACTTGGTTTTGAATCGGTAGATTGGCAAGCACTGCATATCCAGCCAGGCAGCACGGGGGCAGATGTTTTGGTCAATGATTTTGTCAAGCGTATGAGTGACTATCAGCAAACGCGTGACTTTCCCAGCGTGAAAGGCCCCAGCTACCTGAGTGTGCATTTGCGCTTTGGCACAGTATCTGTTCGGCGCTTGGCTCGCTTGGCTTATCCCTTGGCTATGCAGTCAGACGCGGGCGCGCAGACTTGGTTGGGCGAGTTGATTTGGCGAGATTTTTACCACCAAATATTGCACCACCACCCGCGGGTTGTGACACAAGCTTTCAAACCGGCTTATGACGCGATTGTTTGGGAGTCGGGCAAAGCGGCAAAACAGCTATTTGCAGCTTGGTGCGAAGGACGCACGGGCTACCCTTTGGTTGACGCAGCCATGGCTCAAATCAACCAAACCGGCTATATGCACAATCGATTGCGCATGGTTGTCGCGAGTTTTTTAGTCAAGGATTTGGGTATCGACTGGCGCTGGGGCGAGAAGTATTTCGCCGAGCATTTGATCGATTTTGATTTAGCCGCCAACAATGGTGGTTGGCAGTGGGCCAGCTCCAGCGGTTGCGATGCGCAACCCTATTTCAGAATTTTCAACCCCATCAGTCAAAGTGAAAAATTTGATCCTCAGGGTAAATTTATTCGACGCTATCTTCCCCAACTTGCAGCGCTGCCCAACGACACGATTCATGCGCCATGGCTGGCCAAGCCTTTGGTCCTAGAGGCCGCAGGCGTCAAGCTGGGAGAAAGTTATCCGCTGCCCATGGTTGACCATGCTGGGGCTCGCCTCAAGACCCTGATGCGCTACAGCGTTGTGAAAACCAAAACCGACTAAACCCCCTGCAGTGAGCCGCTTTAGATTTGAACCATTTCAAAATCTTCTTTTCGCGCACCGCATTCAGGACAGGTCCAGTTCATGGGCACTTGCTCCCAAGGCGTTCCAGCCGCGATTCCCTCCTCAGGCGCCCCCGCAGCTTCATCATAAATCCATCCACAAATTAAGCACATCCAAGTCTTGCTCACAGTCATATCTTTCAAATAAATCGATTAAAACCCGCTAAAGCGGTGGCATAGAATGAAACAGATTCTATAGACCGCAAATGAACACTCCCACCCCCCTGCCCGACGAAGGCCAATCTCCGGAAATGGCGCATCCTTGCGTGTTGTGTTTCAACTCGAATGACCCCAGTGGCGCTGGCGGCTTGACGGCGGATATTTTGGCCATGTCTTCTGTGGGCGCACATGTATTGGCCATCTGCACTGGCAGTTATGTGCGCGACACGGCCGAGGTTTTTGACCATGCGGCTGTGGAGGATGAGACGGTGGATGAGCAGGCGCGCACCATCTTGGAAGACATTGCTGTTCAAGTTATCAAGATTGGCTTTTGTGGTTCGCCCGATGTTTTGTCGACGGTGGCAGAAATCTGCGCCGACTATGCAGATGTGCCGGTGGTCGCTTACATGCCAAGTCTGTCTTGGTGGCAAGACGACCCCATCGACGATTACCAAGATGCTTTCATGGAACTGGTCCTACCGCAGACCACGGTTTTGGTGGGTAACCACAGCACGCTTTGGCGTTGGTTGTTGCCTGATTGGGGCAGTGATCGAACGCCCAGCGCCAGAGATTTGGCCAAAGCGGCGGCCGAGAAAGGTGTGCCCTACACCTTTGTCACCGGTATGCCGCAAACCGGCGGCCAGCATTTAGAAAATGCCTTGGCCACGCCTTTGAATGTGATGGTCAGCGAAACCATCGAGCGCTTCGATGCCGTTTTCACAGGAACTGGCGACACCTTAAGCGCGGCCTTGGCAGGCTTGCTTGCCATGGGAGATGATTTGGAGGCTGCTGCGGGTGAAGCCTTGGGCTACCTTGATGGCAGCTTAGATGCAGGCTTTAGACCTGGCATGGGACACGCGGTTGCAGACCGCTTGTTTTGGGCGCACAGCATCGATGACAACAGCGAATTTGAGGATGATGACGCTGCGGCCACAGCCGAGGACTTCTCTTTACCGGCCCATCAAACCCGACATTAATTTTTTTAACTCTCTAGACCATGAACGATCTGAACCAAATACTTTTCGACCGTGCGCGCCAAGTCATCCCTGGCGGCGTCAATTCCCCCGTGCGCGCATTTCGCGCTGTAGGCGGCACACCGCGCTTTGTTAAACGCTCTCAAGGTGCTTATTTTTGGGACGCCAATGACCAGCGTTACATCGATTACATCAATTCTTGGGGCCCGATGATTTTGGGTCATGGCCACCCTGCGGTGGTCGAAGCGGTGCAAAAAGCAGTGCTCGAAGGTTTTTCTTACGGCGCACCCACCGAGCGAGAAATTGAACTGGTCGAAGCCTTGATTCAACTCATGCCCTCCATGGAGATGGTGCGCTTGGTCAGCTCCGGCACCGAAGCCGGCATGAGCGCGCTGCGCTTGGCACGCGGTGCTACCGGTCGCACTAAGTTTATTAAGTTTGAAGGTTGCTACCACGGCCATGCCGATGCTTTGTTGGTCAAAGCCGGCTCAGGCTTGGCTACCTTTGGCAACCCCACCAGCGCCGGTGTGCCCCCCGAGGTGGTTAAAGACACCTTGGTACTCGAGTTCAACAACATCGCCCAATTGGAAGAAGCCTTTGCCTTGCACGGCCAAGATTTGGCCTGCCTCATGATCGAGCCTATTGCTGGCAACATGAATTTGGTTCGCGCCAGCGTCCCCTTTATGAAACGCTGCCGCGAGTTGTGCAGCCAACACGGCGCACTCTTGGTGTTTGACGAGGTCATGACCGGTTGCCGTGTCGCCTTAGGCAGCGCCCAAAGTGTTTACGCCCAATCCCTGCCAGGTTTTGAGCCCGACGTCACGGTGCTGGGCAAGGTCATTGGCGGGGGCATGCCGCTGGCCGCTTTTGGTGGCAAGCGCGCGGTGATGGAGCAACTCGCTCCCTTGGGTCCGGTCTACCAAGCCGGCACCTTGAGCGGCAACCCGGTTGCCACCGCTTGCGGCTTGGCCACCTTGAAAGAAATTTCCAAGCCCGGATTTTTTGACGCTTTGTCAGCCCGCACGCAAAGCTTGGTAGATGGCCTCAAGGCCGCGGCGGCCAAAGCGGGTGTGCCCTTCAGCGCCGACTGCCAAGGCGGTATGTTTGGCTTCTTTTTGCTGCCCGAATTGCCGCAAAACTATGCCAAGGTGATGACCAGCGACAGCCCCAAGTTCAACAAGCTGTTTCATGGTTTGCTAGACCGCGGTGTGTATATCGCGCCAGCGCTTTACGAAGCCGGTTTTGTCAGCGGTGCCCACACTGAACAAGACATCGCCGACACGGTACAAGCCGCCGCTGAAGTGTTTGCCACGCTGTGAAACTCGGTACACAAAAACATGGCTGGCTTTTGCTTTGCCTTTTTGCTTCGGTCACGACTGCTCAAGCCAACAGCGAATTCGAGCAAGCTTTTGCCAACCCCATGCAACCCAAAGCAGTGTGGCTCAACCCAGGCTTTTATACCTCTCACTTCGATCAAGACAAGGGCTTGCGAAATGCCAACCCAGGCTTGGGTATCGAATGGGCTTTGAATGACACCTACGCTCTCACGGCCGGTGGCTTTAAAAACAGCGATCACCAACACTCCAATTACCTTGGCATGTATGTCATGCCATGGAAATGGCATATGTTCAAACTAGGCGCTGTGGTGGGAATTTTTGATGGCTATCCCAGAGCCAACCAAGGAGGCTTGTTCCCAGCCTTGATACCCATGGTCAGTTTAGAGGGTAAGCGTTGGGGATTAAATACCGCCATCATCCCAACGGTTCAAGACAGTCTTTATGGTGGCATCAGCTTTCAAGTGAAATACAAAATTTCACCCTGAGGACAGTATGGCGGCTTAAAGGGTGGTTATTTAACAGCAGACAAAGCCTGCGCGTGGGTAGCGGCATCAAATGCTTTGGCTTTGCCGAGATAGAAGCGATCAATACGCCAGTCTTTCAGAACCTCCATAGCCAAATCAAACTCTTGGGTATCCAATTGGTATAAATCTTTCACCAAAAACTCTATTTCAGACTCCAAGGAAAGTATGAGCTTGGAAAAAGTTTGTCCTGCTTTTGAAGTGGGATTGTTCTCTATGAGTTTTTTGACCTGCTTGATAGCTCGCATGACCGATTCCTTCTGTATTTAATTTTTTAAAATTGATAAGATAATATGTCTTAAATATTATGGCAGACGAAAATACTTTAGTGTCGAAAATGTCGCACGCCTGTGAACACCATGGCGACACCCCGCTCGTCGGCTGCAGCAATAACCTCGGCATCGCGCATGGAGCCGCCAGGTTGGATCACACAGCAAGCGCCCTCATCCACCACCACGTCCAAGCCGTCTCTGAAGGGGAAAAAAGCGTCGCTGGCCACCACAGCGTCTTTGAGTGACAACTGGGCATGACCCGCCTTGATGCCTGCTATTCGCGCTGAATCGAGTCGACTCATTTGCCCCGCACCCACGCCCAAGGTCATACCAAGACCCGCAAACACAATGGCATTGCTCTTGACGAATTTGGCCACCTTCCAAGCAAACAACAGGTCTTGCAGCTGTGCGGGACTGGGCTGGCGTTGGGTCACCACTTGCATATCTTCTAAGCGCAGTTGATGGTTGTCTGCGGTTTGCATCAACAAACCCGAGCCAATTCGCTTGACATCAATCAAGTGGTGTCCTTGTGACCAAGCATCAGCGCCACCCGGCGGCAGCGCGATTTGCAAGACCCTGACATTGGCTTTGGTTTGTAAAAATTCAAGCGCCTCGCCAGTGAAAGAAGGTGCAATCAAGACTTCCATGAATTGCTGGCCCAAGGCTTTTGCTGCCAAGACATCGACCGGACAATTAAAAGCAATGATGCCGCCAAATGCAGAAGTGGGGTCGGTTTGGTAAGCCTTGTTGTAGGCTGCCAAGGCATCCTCAGCCAAGGCGACACCACAAGGATTGGCGTGCTTGACGATCACGCAGGCGGGCGAGTCAAAGCTTTTCACGCACTCCCATGCGGCATCCGCGTCGGCAATATTGTTGAACGACAACTCCTTGCCTTGCAATTGTTTGGCTGTGACCAAGGAACCCGGCGCAGGATGCGCATCTCTGTAAAAGGCGGCAAGTTGATGCGGATTTTCCCCATAGCGTAGGTCTTGAAGTTTGACAAAACGTCCATTGGCTTGGCCAGGAAAAACACTGCGTTTGTCTGAAGTCAAATCGAGGGAAGACAAATAGTCGCTGATTGCGCCGTCGTAATTGCTGATACGGTTAAAAGCACTGACCGCCAATTGAAAACGGGTCAATTCACTGACGGCATGCTGTTGCTCAAGTTCATTCAACACCATGGCGTATTGGCTGGCGTCTGTGATGACTGCAATGTGCTGCCAGTTTTTGGCTGCACTTCGCACCATGGCAGGGCCGCCAATGTCGATGTTTTCTATGGCGTCTTCCAAACTGCAGTCTGGATTGGCGACTGTTGCTTCAAAAGGATAGAGGTTGACCACCAAGATATCGATGGTGCTGATGCCGTGGTCTTTCAAAGCCTGCATATGCGAGGGAACTTCGCGACGGGCGAGCAAGCCCGCATGCACCAAGGGGTGCAAGGTTTTGACACGGCCATCGAGCATCTCTGGAAAACCCGTGAGCTCTGCCACCTCAAGAACGGGCAAACCTTGGGCACTCAGCAATTGCGCGGTACCCCCGGTGGAAATCAGCTCTATACCTAAAAGATGCAAAGATTTCGCAAACTCCACAATGCCAGTTTTGTCTGAGACGGAAATCAGGGCTCTCATAGGAGAAATCACAAAAGTTTGTGTTCAGTAAGCTTTTTGCGCAGCGTGTTGCGATTTAAACCCAGCCAAACAGCAGCGCGCGATTGGTTACCTTCTGCATGCCGCATGACCACATCAAGCAGGGGTTTTTCCATGACATTGATCATCATGGTGTGCAGTTGATCGGGGTCTTCGCCGCGCAAATCTTTGAAGTAGGTCTCTAGGCTGTGGCGAACAGCTTCTTCTATTTGTTTCTTGCTCATTCAGTCGTCTCCATCTCAAGTAACGATGAGGCATAAGTCAAACGATCAGTCACCTGACCCAGCTCATCTAAAAAATCAGCAACTGCCAAAGACTGCGCATCACAGTCTTCAATGACATTCATGTGGTCTTTGAATGCCTTGGCCCCAGGCAAACCTTGCAGATACCAAGCAATATGCTTGCGAGCGGTACGAACACCGGTGAAGCTGCCATACAAGCTGTAGTGGTCTTGTAAATGGTCCAGCATCAAGCGCTTAAGCTCTGCAACCAAGGGGGGCGCCAACAGCGTACCGTGGGTTAAAAAATGGTGAATCTCGCGAAATATCCAAGGCCGGCCTTGTGCTGCACGGCCAATCATGACTGCGTCTGCACCGGTTTGCTGCAGCACCTGCTGGGCCTTTTGCGGTGAATCTATATCCCCATTGGCAACCACTGGAACCGAGACCGCTTGTTTGACTTGCGCAATGGTGTCGTACTCGGCCTGTCCTTTATAGCCTTGGTCTCGCGTGCGGCCGTGAACTGTGATCATTTGTATGCCAGCATCTTGTGCCTTCTTGGCCAATGAAACTGCATTGCGCTGATCGCTGTGCCAGCCGGTACGCATTTTGAGCGTGACCGGTGCATCAAAGGCTTGGGCTGCCTTGACAACCGCCTCGATGATAGAAAGCGCCAAAGGCTCGTCTTGCATCAGGGCAGAACCTGCCCACTTGTGACACACCTTTTTGGCAGGGCATCCCATATTGATGTCAATGATTTGCGCACCACGTTGTAAGTTGTATGTGGCGGCCTCGGCCATCATGCTCGCTTGCGTGCCCGCGATTTGCACAGCGATAGGACCACTCTCGCCCGTGTGGTCTAGGCGACGCGAGGTTTTTAAACTGCTTCGCAAGTCTTCACGGGCCGTGACCATTTCAGACACCGCATACGCTGCGCCCAGTTGCTTGGCCAAGCTGCGGTAAGGCCGGTCTGTGACACCCGCCATCGGTGCTGCAAAAACACCGTGGGGTAATTTGTAAGGGCCTATATGCATGGGGTATAGATAGGTAACGATATGCTGAAAAACGAGGCACGATTCTAGCGGCGCATTTTCTGGTTTGGGATAAATTTTTTGTGATTTTTTTCTGTACGTTTACATGTGGTTTTATTTACGATGAATGAACCTTTAAACTGATAAAAGATGGAATTTTTTTATCAAACCCTCTTGACAAACATAGCCACACCCGAATGGGGTTTGGCCGTTTTGTTTATTTGCGCCACCTTGGCTGCCACCTTGCTGCCGCTGGGTTCAGAGCCCGTGTTGTTGGCTTTGTTGAGTTTTCAGCCCGAGCTTGTTTGGCCCGCCTTGCTGGTGGCAACGCTTGGCAACACACTGGGTGGTGCCATCGGTTGGGCCATGGGTTGGGGAGCTGAGCGATGGATGGCCCAACGTCTGCACCAAACACATGTAAGCCAACACATGCGCGCTTTACGCTGGCTTGAACGCTTGGGGCCCGTGGCTTGTCTGGGCGCTTGGTTGCCGCTCATTGGTGACCCGCTGTGCGTGGTAGCGGGCTATTTAAGACTGCCGTTTTGGCCTTGCGTTTTTTACATGGCCCTAGGCAAAGCCCTGAGGTACGCCATGTTGGTAGGGGGCTGGCAGTGGGTGTTGCTGTGGTTGCCCAGCCTAACTGGCGTCACGAGCTGAACAAGAAGTTCATCACGTCGCCATCTTTCACGACGTATTCCTTGCCTTCTGCACGCATCTTGCCAGCATCTTTCGCACCTTGCTCGCCTTTAAAGCTGATGAAGTCGTCATAGGCGATGGTTTGAGCTCGGATATAGCCCTTCTCGAAATCGGTATGAATCACGCCCGCGGCTTGCGGACCGGTGTCGCCCACATGGATGGTCCAAGCCCGCACTTCTTTGACGCCGGCCGTGAAATAAGTTTGCAAACCCAAGAGGGTGTAAGCCGAACGAATCAGGCGGTTCAAGCCTGGCTCGTCTTGGCCCAACTCTTTGAGAAACTCCAAGCGGTCGGCGTCTTCCATCTCGGACAACTCGGCCTCGATCTTGGCGCAGATGGCCACCACAGGCGCGTTTTGCGCTTGTGCAAAAGCCCTGAGACGGTCCAAAAAAACATTATTTTCAAAACCATCTTCCGACACATTGGCCACGAACATGGCGGGCTTGGCGGTGATAAAGAAAAATTGCTTGAGTTCGACCAACTCTTCTTTGCTGAAGTCGATGGTGCGCACGGGCTTGGTGTCGTTGAGCGCGGTTTGGCACTTCTCCAAAATCACCATTTGCTTGGCGGCTTCTTTGTCGCCAGAGCGGGCAATCTTGCCAACGCGGTGAATGGCTTTTTCGACAGCGGCCAAGTCGGCCAAGCAGAGCTCAGTTTGGATGACCTCGATGTCGGCAATCGGGTCCACCTTGTTGGCCACATGGATCACGTTGTCGTCTTCAAAGCAACGCACCACATTGACGATGGCGTCTGTTTCGCGAATATGTGCCAAGAACTTATTACCCAAGCCTTCGCCGGTGCTGGCACCTGCGACCAACCCCGCGATATCGACAAACTCGACGATGGCTGGCACGATGCGCTCGGGTGTGATGATTTGCGCGAGTTGCTGCAAACGGTTGTCAGGCACCTCAACCACGCCCACATTGGGCTCTATGGTGCAAAAGGGGTAGTTCTCAGCCGCAATGCCTGATTTGGTGAGGGCGTTGAAGAGGGTGGATTTGCCCACATTGGGCAAACCAACAATGCCACATTTCAAACTCATGAGAATCTTTCAATCTATACCAAAGGGTAGGGTTACGTAATAAGGGGTAAATTCTACGTGCAGCCAACTTCTACAATCAATGCATGACGACAACTTACGATGTATGCATTCGTGGAAGCGGTATGGTGGGCAGCACCCTGGCCCTTTTGTTGGCGCGGCAACGTTTGCGGGTGGCCTTGGTCGGCACGCCTTCAAGCGCTCAAGACATGCGAGCTTTTGCGCTCAATAAAATTTCTCAAAACCTATTAACGGATTTACGCTGCTGGCCAAGTCCAGAGTTCGCCACACCCGTGCAAAGCATGCGCATATGGGGCGACCAAGGGGGTGCAGTCAGCTTTGATTCACCCCATGGGGATGCTCTCAACCATATTGTTGATGTTCAAGCTTTGGAAAAATTACTTTTCCAAGCCGTGGACTTCCAACCCAGCATAGAGCGGCACAGCGCCCCTGTTCAAGCACTTTTGAGCGTGGTCTGCGAGGGAAAAAACAGTTCAACGCGGCAAGAGCTTGGGGTTGACTTTCAATCTTTGCCCTACCCTCAACACGCCTTGGCCACCCGAGTGCGCTTAGACACGCCACACCGACAACAAGCATTGCAATGGTTTGCCCACGCGCCAGATGGACTCGATATTTTGGCTTTGCTGCCCTTGGGTGGACCCCAAGGACAAGAAGCCGCGGTGGTGTGGTCTTTGCCCAGTTCTAGGGCACAGACGCTTTTCGACGCTTCAGATGCAGAGCTTGCTCTGGCCTTGACCGAGGCCAGTCAAAACACCCTGGGACATTTGCAAGTTTGCAGCGCCAAAAGCATATGGCCTTTGCAAACAGCCCAAGCCACACAATGGAGTGGCACTTTTGCCAACGCCCACAGTTGGGTACTCGCGGGCGATGCGGCTCACAGTGTGCATCCACTGGCAGGCATGGGCTTGAACTTGGGTTTGGCCGATGTCGCGACCCTGGCCCACATACTTTCACTGCGTGAAGGTAAAGAGTATTGGCGTGGCGTGGGTGACAAGTTTTTATTGCGTCGCTATGAACGAGAACGCAAAGCCGGTTTGATGCCCACTTTGCTGGCTTGCGACGGCATACAACGCGTGTTTTCACACCCCAGCACGGTTGCGCAATCATTGCGTAATTGGGGCTTAAGCAGTTTTGATCAACTCTCGCACCTCAAGCAATGGACCATCCAACAAGCCATGCATCCCTCTTTTTAAACAAGGTTCCTATGCGTCATCTTCAAATGTTTATCGCCCTGCTTTTAAGCAGTCTTTTGCTTCCCAGTGCTTGGGCCCAAGGCGAAGAAGCCTTTATTCGCAAAACTCTCAAAGAGCGGATGCCGCAAATTAGTCCTATTGATGAAGTCAAGCGTGCACCTATGGCGGGTCTTTTTGAATTAAGGGTTGACGGCTCGGAAATCTTTTACACCGATGCAGGAGGAAACTTTCTGCTACAGGGGCGTTTGATTGACACCAAAACACAGCGTGACTTAACCGAAGAACGTATTCAAAAAATATTGGCTGTGGACTTCAAGTCCTTGCCCTTCAAAGATGCCATCGTCATGGTGCGTGGCAAAGGTGAACGCAAGATGGCCATGTTTGAAGACCCCAATTGCGGCTATTGCAAGCGGTTTGAGCGCGACTTGCAAAGCATAGATAACGTGACGGTGTATCTTTTTGTTTACCCCATACTGGGCAAAGATTCCGTAGATAAATCAAAAGCCATTTGGTGCGCCAAAGACCAAGCCAAAGCGTGGCAAGACTATATGCTGCGCGACCAAGTGCCCACCACTTCGGGCTGCGACACCGCTGCGGTCAAACGAAACGTGGACTTCGGTCAAAAGCAAAAAATTAGCGGCACCCCCACCACTTTTTTTGCTGATGGCACACGTGTCTCCGGTGCTGTCGACATGGCCCAAATTGAAAAACTGCTTTCATCCGCTAAACCTTGAACCTCTCGCTTTATGTCCGCCAAAGGCCCCCACAAAAAAGACATTCATTACCAAGTCAAGGTTGAAAATGCAAATGCACACACATGGTGTGTCACCTTGCATGTTTTAAATCCCCGCGCAAAACAACAATTTCAACTCCCTGTTTGGATTCCCGGCAGTTATTTGGTCAGAGAGTTTTCTAAACAACTCAGCGATATGCAGGCCACGCAGTTGGGTCAAACGCTGAAGATTCAACAAATCGATAAATGCACTTGGCAAACCAACTGCAAAGCCAAGCAAGCTTTGCAACTGCAATACAAGGTCTACGCCCACGATAACTCTGTACGCACCGCTTGGCTTGATGCCAGCAGAGGTTTTTTCAACGGCACCAGCATGTTTGTTCAAGCTCTGGGGCAAACCCAAAACAGCCTGAGCTTAGAGTTGATTTCCCCCGAGCACACCGACAGCTGGCGGGTAGCCACTGCACTTAAAGCCCTGCGTATCGATGAAGCTGGTTTTGGTCTTTACCATGCGCAAAACTATGATGAACTCGCCGACAGTCCGGTTGAGTTGTCCGCGTTTCAAAGTTGCAAATTTTCTGTTTTAAAGTCAAACCATCAGGTGGTGGTGACTGGAGCTGCGCCCTCTTTCGATTCGCAGCAACTGCAGCAAGATGTTGAAAAAATAGCTCACACCATTGTTAATTTCTGGCATCAAGGAAAACCGCCGCCATTCAACAATTTTGTTTTTTTATTGAATGCTGTGTCTGATGGCTACGGTGGCTTGGAACACCAAAACAGTACGGCCTTGCTATGTCGAAGAAAAGATTTGCCCAAGCTGTCTGATAAAGCCCGCAGCGATGATTACATTGGCTTGTTAGGGCTCTTCAGCCACGAGTATTTTCATGCGTGGAATGTCAAGCGTATGCGACCGGCGAATTATGAAAGCTACAACTACCAAAGCGAGCAGTACACCGATATGCTTTGGTTTTTCGAAGGCTTTACAGACTATTACGACATCGTGATGTTGTGTCGCGCAGAATTAATTTCACCTGCTTACTATTTGAAGTTGCTCAATAAATCTGTACACCAATACCTGCAAACACCAGGACGGCAAGCCCACAGTGCCGCCGGTTCAAGCTTTGAGGCATGGACCAAATACTACCGCCCCGACAGCAATACGCCCAACATCACAGTGAGTTATTACACCAAGGGCTCTTTGATAGCACTGTGTCTAGACCTCTCATTGCGGCAAATGGGGCACAGCCTAGATGCTGTCATGCGTGAGCTCTGGCATCACAGCCAAGGTGGCCCCATATCTCAAGATGATGTGCTGCAAGCGCTTCAAAATGTCAGCAAGCAGTCATGGCGCAGCAAAATTCATGCTTGGGTGCACACGGTAGAAGAGTTGCCCCTTTTGGAAATTTTGCAAAAGCAAGGCGTGAGTGTGGAATATGAGGCTTCTACATTGGCCCAACAACTGGGGCTAAGGGTCCGAGAAGACCACAGCGTGCACATCCAAACTGTTTTGCGCGGCAGCGCTGCCGAGCTAGCGGGTATGTCTGCCGGTGACGAGTGGCTGGGCGTTGAAATGGGCAAAGGCAAAGCCATGCAATCTTGGCGCTTGCAACGTTTGGAACAACTCCCCTTGTTGCTCGGAAAAAATAAGCAATGCACAGCATGGGTTGCACGCGATGGGCAACTGCTTCGATTGCCACTCAGCCTGCCCAGCCAAGACCCCAGCCCCTTGTGGCGCTTAGGTATTCTTGATCCGGTGAAGGTGGGCAGTTGGCTCAGCGATAAAACCCCAAGTTAAGCCTTCTTGCTTTAACGCAGGTCGATAACTCTTTTAGCCTTGCCCATGCTTCGCTCCACCTCGCCCTCGTTGCACAACTCTACTTTCAAACTGCTACCTATATAGGCCTTGGCGTCTTGCTCTAGTTTTAAAGCAGCCATTTGCGCCTCAGTGGAATCTGCAGATAAACCTGTGCGCGTCTCGACCTTGACCGTCAAGGTATCGAGTGACCCCTCTTTGCGAAGAAGACACTGGTAGTGCGCGCTCAAGGCAGATTGCCTCAAGATCAGTTCTTCTATTTGGGTTGGAAAAACATTCACCCCGCGGACAATCATCATGTCGTCGCTTCTGCCCGTGATCTTTTCCATGCGGCGCATAGCGCGTGCAGTGCCTGGAAGCAACCTCGTTAAGTCTTTGGTACGGTACCTGATGATGGGTAAGGCCTCTTTGGTCAGGCTTGTGAAAACCAGCTCGCCAAGTTCTCCATCGGGCAATACTTCGCCGGTTTCGGGGTCTATGATTTCTGGGTAAAAGTGATCTTCCCAAACAGTGGGTCCGTCTTTGGTTTGCACATATTCACTGGCCACACCGGGTCCAATCACCTCAGACAAACCGTAAATATCA
>JABMMR010000136.1 GCA_013205525.1 Burkholderiales bacterium
CAGGCAACGATTTTTCTGGCTTAAAGACGATGGCTTCGCCGGGAATACAAGTTGATTACGAGACAACTCGCATTTATGTTGCGGCTACAGCCAGGCTCTATAGCGCCCAAGGCCTCAACCACGACTTCGCCTCGGCGCGAGCGGGATTCTCTTTTTACGAGGTGGACTACGACCAAACGCAGCCATGGTTTATCTTAGAGGTCAGGCGCATGCGAGGGCTCACGGATAAGACCGAAGTCACGCCCATGCTGCGGCTGATTCATAACCGCTATTTCGTTGAACTCGGGGTGAACAACGCATCCCAAGCTCGAATGAATTTCATGTATATTTTTTGAATAGGAGTATCCGAATGAAGAAAATCTGTATCGCCTTGGCAATGGCTTTAGCGGCGCTTTCCTCCACAGCCGCCACCAGTATCAAGTTCACCGTTAACGGAATGGTTTGCTCTTTCTGCGCGCAAGGTATCGAAAAACGTCTCTCCAAGATGGGTGTAACCAAAGACGTCTTCGTAGACCTAAAAAAGAAAACTGTCGCAGTTGAAGCAAAGGACGGTCAGACACTTGACGCTAAAGCCATCTCCGCAGAAATCGTTGACGCTGGCTACGACGTGGTCAAGATCGAGACGGTGCTGCAATCGGTTGCCGAGATCAAGGCTGAATTGAAAGGCCGTAAATGAGTCCCGACGGTATGGCTGAATCCCGAGGCGGACTATGGTCCTCTTTGGCCAGCTTATTTGCAAGTTCAAGTACGCTGGTGTGCTGCGCAATCCCCGCTTTGCTTGTGGCCCTTGGAGCGGGAGCAGCACTTTCGTCCCTGGTGTCCCTATTTCCGCAGGTAGTCTGGTTGAGCGAGCATAAGGAGCAACTGTTTGGTTTGGCGGGCTTGATGATGATTGGCAGCGGCGCATTGCAGTGGCGTAACCGCAGTGCACCGTGCCCCATCGATCCAGCCTTGCGCGACGCTTGCTTAAAGACTCGCAAGACCGCCAGTACCGTTTATGCGGCCAGCGTTGTGCTCTATCTTATTGGTGGCTGGTTCGCGTTCATACAGCCATGGCTTAGCGAGATTTAGGTGCCGCCATGACCAAAGCTTACTTTGTAGGAAACATAAAAATAACCAATCCAGAGGCATATTCTGAATATCAAAAGCATGTGCCCAAAACCATCTCAGACTTTGGAGGATGCTATTTGGTTCGGGGTGGGATGACGACTCAAATTGAAGGCGACAGCCTAGGGGATCGAAATGTAGTTTTAGAATTTCCTAGCCGAGCACAAGCTGAAGCTTGGTACCAAAGCGATGCTTATCAATCGATCATTCATCATCGAAAAGACAACTCAACAGGAACTCTGCTTTTGGTAGATGGCTACAGCCTCAGCTAATCTATCAGCCTTACAAGAAATAAATCTTCTGCCTAGCTACCCTGCCCAGCCCTCATGCGTAAAAGTGCACTGCAGGCCTCAGTTCACATTCCCTGCTATATATTAAAATTAAACATACTTGTCTTGACTAACAGGGCAAGCCTCCTTGGGTCGGGAAACCGGTGTCGATGTTGATTCATTAGAAGGGCGGGACGTCATGAGTAAACGATTTTTTAGGTGGGTTGAAACATGGGTCGAGGAAAACATTCTTCCTGGTGCCAATCCCGATATCGAAAGCCACGAAGTAAAGGCAAAGCGGCTGACCGAAAAACTGTTCGCTGAAGCGGTTACTGTCGGCTTCACGACCTCCGAGTCCGAGGAGGAGCGGGAGCGAGTTCTACCCTTGGTACTGGCTGCTGTATCGGACAGCACCGACTTTGATATCGATGCCTATCGCCTCAAGTCGGAACTCGCGAATGAAAATGAAGATGGCGATTGAGCCGCGTTTTTAGTTTGTTTAAGGCTAGTGCATTTGCTTACTCAACCCACTCAAGGTCATGAAAATTAAATCCACATTCAACAGTGGGTTTGATGATGGCGAAATAGGGTGAAACATCAAAGTCTCTTGGCGTGAGAAGCGAGTAATGTCTGGGTTTGAAAGCTGTAGGCTGGAAAGCGTAGCCCTTAGCTAACATGCCATCATGCTTTAGTTGCAAGGGTAGTATGGGGTAACGGATGCTTTGAAAAGCCTGTGCAATCAGCGTGGAGCAAATGGCTAGTGTTGGGTCTCCGCTGCCCAAAGAGAGCAGTTGTCTTCGAAATCTTGTGGGTACTGGCGGCGCGGGAAATAAATACCTAGCGAGATCAAACACATTGTGCAAATCGTACTGGTAACCAATTTTCGAGATCGCGGCCTGTGACACTGCGATGCGTTCTTCATGGCTTAGACCAATAGGCCTGCAAATTCTGGTGTGTAGGTTGGCAAATTTTTCAAGTCCAATGCTGCGAACACCATGGACAGTGTCAGCGTCAACAAGGCAATGGTCTGATGGCAAGTTGTTTGACGAATCCAAACCAACATAAAGCGCCGCATGCGACCAAGTTGATTGTGTAAGGTATTTGATGGCGGTGCTGAGTCTGGTATTGCCTTCAACCAAGAGCACATCGCCCGGGCGCAAGGTGGCCTGAAGATGCAAGGGGTTGGAGGGAGGCGCTGTACCCTTGATCTCTATTTCTTTGCTCAGATACGTGGCTAACAATTTGCCGATTGACCTTGCGACTCTGTTCATACATCGACCCTTTACTTTGCATGTTGTCACCGGTTGACTCTGAAGGGGTCATAGGCTGACAACTAAACAGGCAAGACTTGCCGTGGTGGTTAAAAACAATCGCATGGGTAGCCAGTGTCTTAGACCATATATAGGATAAATTTTGGCGTCAATGATGAGGCAGACCCATAGCAAGGCGGTTATGAGCACTAAGCCTAAATCTGGATTGAGAATCATACTGATCCATGCAATCAAACTGGGCATTACGCCCCAAATCAAATACATCCCATTAGGATTTTCATCCCGCATGGTCAGTCCCCAGTGAATGGCTCCTAGAAAACTGGAAATACTGGCTCCATATGCCAGCAAGCCCAAGAGGATGATGTCTTTATAAGAAGAGGGCATAGCAAAGCTCGAGCCCGCTAAAACGATAAAAGGAATGAGGCCAGCTATACCCAGTTTGAATGCTGTGGGGGAGATTGTTTTCTTATCGGTTTCCATAATTACCCCATCAATCGAATGACTGTGACAGCGGATCAAAGCAGCGGGTCAGCGCGACAGGCATCTGTGGCGCTTGTTGCTCAATGTAGTTTCTAATGTAAGGAGCAGCTGTCCAAGGCTGTGTGTAGCCACTCCACACTGCGTTAGGCACTATAAGTGTTTGACTGTTCGTTGTTTGAATAAGTACAACTGCAGGAAGAAGGTCTTTAAATTCAACCTCAGCCAAGGTCCATGATTCCATAGCCCAAACTCCTGCAATAACTGCGGTTTGTGAACTTGGCGGACTGTAATTTCTTATAAGGGATTCAGCGATCTGATATTTTTCATCTTTGGGTGACAGGCGAGTCACGGCATTGCATGTTCTGCTTACCCGGTTCCACCGGTTATTGATAGCACCAAGAAAATCTACTGGCTTGTTGTCGATGAACAGCAATGTGCCATTTTCATTTGTGGTCCAGTGAACATGGATGGAAATGACAGCCAGAAGTGTCAATGCAAGAAGAGTCAAATATGCATTTCTTTTCATGACGACTATAGGAATGGCACAAGCTCACTCAAAGTGGGTTTTCAATTTCATCAGAGTGAGTATTTAAGTCAGAAATTGGCTTCGAGAGTTCATTGCTGGGTTTTGGCATCGACATTTTTTCGCCATCCCATACCTGTCCGCACCAACACACTCCTTCCGCATTGATGATGCAAGTTCCTGTTCCGCAACATCTTGGATCGTCTGTCATTTTTTTCCAATCTTAAATTTACTGAGGTTAACAATTCGCACGTCTGTGGTCAGCTATGGCGTGATCTGAAAATTTCATTTCAGGCGAGCGGAGTGCACGGTGCTTGGTCGCTTTACCCTTCATTCTTTTTCGCCACAATTTAAAAGAATCAGGCTTGAGCTCGGACCGCATTATTTTGATGACTTCAGATTCACTGACACCCATGCGTTCCATGATTGTTTCAAACGTCGTTCTGTCTTCCCAAGCCATTTGAATCACAGCTGAGATGTCCCCAGCGCTTAGTTTTTTGATGGCCACAGATGTTTTGAGGCGAGGCATTAAAAATTAAATCCTAATTGTTGTTCTGAGTTCGTCTTTGTTGATTTGGTCTTAGTTGCGCGAGGTGTTGTCTTGCGAGAAGCATGTTTTTCGATAACAGCTTCTTTTCCCTTACGCACTTCAGTTGTTTTTCGAAGGGCATGCAGTTTATGTTTGGATTCACGCGTGGCAGTTGCAAGATCGACTACAGGCATTGCAAGCTCGAAGCCATCCTTAACTCCAACAGAATGCTGTAATTCGACTGGCATTTTCCACGGCTCAAACAGCCAAGTGTTTGGAATTTGGCGCATAGCTGGAAGCCAGCGCCGAACAAATATGCCTTTAGGGTCGTGATCTTGAGCTTGCTTGATGGGGTTGTAAACCCGCGTTGTGTTGATACCCGTTGTGCCAGATTGCATTTGCAACTGGCTCCAGTGGATGCCGGGTTCATAGTCTAAAAACTGTGTGGCCAGCCATTCACCTACAGGGCGCCAATGCAGCCAAAGAGGATAAGCCGCCACTGAGACAAGCATGGCGCGCATACGAAAGTTAAGCCATCCGGTTTCTCTGAGCATGGTGACAGAGGCGTCCACCATCGGCCAGCCGATACGGGCTTCTTTAAGCGCTTCAAATTTTTCAAAATCAAAGTCTTGTTCACGCAGGTCATCGTACCCGCGATGCATATTGCGCCACTCAATGGCGGGTTCACTCTCTAATTTTTGAATGAAATGGCAATGCCAATAAAGGCGGCTGGTGAACGCAGTCAGTCCAGCGCGATGGCGGCTGGCAGTTGATGGAAGTTGCGTAATGTGTGCCCGGGTCTGCTGCACCACTTCTCGCATACTGATGCATCCGTAAGCCAAATAAGCAGAAAGTCGAGAGCACGCATCTGGCGCAGACAAAGGGGAGGAGATACCACCTCGGTAGCCCAAGCTGCGAGCGTTCAGAAAATTGTGCAGTGTTTCTAATGCTTGTTTGCGTCCTCCCATTTGTCGCTTAGGTGGGTTGTGCCGCAAATGGAGCGGGGCGGACATGACAAAGGGTGCAGGAGGTGGTGGACGCCAAAAAGTCAATGATTCAAAATCTTGCATGGGTGAAGCCATATGCTTCTCCCATTCGCCTTGCCATAAGTTACGGTTTTTGAGTCGACGCACCACCCCAAACTGTACAAACTCTCGCCACATAACGCCGTTAGTTTGGCACCATGCGCCAACCTTAAGGTCACGGGCCTAGGTAAACCCGTTGCCAGTTTCTTCGTGCGAATAAAGCCCTGAGAATGGTGCCTCATGCCAAAGTCGCATCAATACCTCTGGAAGTTCGCCTGTATGAATTTCTACACAACCACCCATGGTGCGTAACTGTGCATCCAGAACTTGTAACGACTCACGTATAAATTCGTAGTGTTGAAGTGCGCAATCAGGCTGCAACCAGAGTTCAGGTTCGATGACATAAATGCATCGCACAGGAC
>JABMMR010000137.1 GCA_013205525.1 Burkholderiales bacterium
ACCACGGCGTGGTTCAAACCCCCATCTTCATGCCGGTGGGCACTTACGGCACGGTCAAGGGCGTGATGCCACGCAGCCTGCAGGAGATGGGTGCGCAAATCATTTTGGGCAATACCTTTCATTTGTGGATGCGCCCGGGGCTAGACATCATGCAAAGCTTTGGCGGCTTGCACGGCTTTGAAAAATGGGACAAGCCCATCTTGACCGACAGCGGGGGGTTTCAGGTGTGGAGCTTGGGCGCGATGCGCAAAATCACCGAAGAGGGTGTGCATTTCGCCTCGCCGGTAAACGGTGACAAGCTGTTCATGTCGCCCGAGGTGAGCATGCAAATCCAAACCACCTTGAACAGCGACATCGTCATGCAGCTGGACGAATGCACGCCTTACGAGACCAATGGCCAACTCACCACCGAGCTTGATGCCGCCAAAAGCATGGAGATGAGCTTGCGCTGGGCCAAGCGCAGCCAAGACGAGTTTGCACGGCTGAACAACCCCAACGCCTTGTTTGGCATTGTGCAAGGCGGCATGTTCGAGAACCTCCGCGTTGCCTCGCTGGAGCAACTGGTGGCCATGGACTTCCCTGGCTACGCGGTGGGTGGTGTGAGCGTGGGGGAGCCCAAGGAGGAAATGCTGCACATCATGGCGCACACCCCGCACCGCCTGCCCGCGCATAAACCCCGCTACCTGATGGGCGTGGGCACACCGGAAGATTTGGTCGAAGGGGTGCGCTGCGGTGTGGACATGTTCGATTGCGTCATGCCCACCCGCAATGCCCGCAACGGCACGCTGTTCACCCGCTATGGCGACTTGAAACTGCGCAACGCCCGCCATAAGGCCGACCCGCAACCCATAGACCCCAGTTGCACTTGTCATGCGTGTGCGGGTACCTCGGGTGTTTCGTGGAATGATGGCGGCCGCGAAGGTTTCAGCCGCGCCTATATGCACCACTTGGACCGCTGCGGCGAAATGCTCGGCCCCATGCTGGCCACCATCCACAACCTGCACTACTACCTGTTCCTGATGCAAGAGGTGCGTGATGCGCTGGACGCGGGGGATTTTGCGGGGATGGCGAAGCGGTTTAAAGAGGACAGGGCGCGGGGAGTTTGAGGTGGGCTAACGTCAACTTCAAGGCGTGATGTTGCCTTTAAGCCGTCACGCTATGCGATCTGCCCAATATCCAGGCTCTCTTCTATGGTGAATAAGGGCGACGACGAGAATTTCTTTGTCGCTCGCCCTGAACACCACGCTAAAGGGAAATCCTTTCACGATTCGGCTGCGGGTGCCTTTGGGCGAGGGAGCCCCACCGCTTGGATTGGAGACCGCATTTTTTACCGCGCTTTCGACAGCATCTTCAAACTTGATGCCCAATCCATCACGGACGTTCGAATAGTAGGCAACTTCCTTCAATAGCTCGGACTCAGCGGCTGGTAGGAAACGCGGCTTGATCACCGAGCGATACTTCGCGCCTTAGCAAAAACTTCGTCGGCGTCAATGCTTTTGGCTTGCCCACGATCATATTCGGCTAAGCGGCGCTCAATCTCGACCTCCCAGGCTGCCTCAACTTCGGCAATGGCCGGTTCGTGGAGTGACTCAAGCAGAATGTCTACCAGGCGCGAACGATCTTCCGGTAAGAGCGCCTTGCCGCGCTGTGCGAGTTCTGTAACTTGATCGTGCATAACAATCTCCTTATAGCAGATATCTACAGTTTATAACGCTTGGCAAACGGCAGCTTCGAAGCGTGGACTTGTGGCGGCTAAAGTGGGAGGTAAGGGGCTGGCTAGAAGCGGGCGAAGCCCGCTATAAGCAAGTCCTGCTTGAGGGGGGTGGCCCCAGCGTGCCAAAGGCGCCGGGGAGTGCAGTCAGTTTGGGCAAACGAGCTCCCCAGTAGATTGCCGTCTAAAGCACAATTTGTTAGGCTTCGCCGTGTCTCCCTTTGCGGCTCGTTCTCTTTTCCCGTCTGCTTCTTTCTCCTTTCGAATTGCAGTCTCGCTCTCTCTGTCGCGTCTTTCGCAATCCGCCCTTGCGTCAGGAGTTGGATACTTGATGCATATTTCCTGCGCCCTTACGAGCGGGCTGTTCATGCCGCATCCGCTTAGCAGACATGAGACGGTAATTGAGGCGAATAGGATGTATTGGTTCAGTGTGCAGCGCTTTATCAAGGAGCGTCCTGCTTGTCGAGTGAATGATCTAGTCATTGAGCACCAACGGGTTAATGCCGGTGCTGCGATAGACAAGCACCGATCGGATGACGAAAGCCAGCAGGAAGAAGGCGACGATATAGATCAGCAGCAGGGTATTTTGGTCGGGCATGGTTCAGATTGGTTTGATTTTATGTAATTACTATAGCCTCAAAAAATTATATAAATTAATTCAAAGAAGCTCATATTAAATCAAAGGAAAGCTGTTGATGGTGTCGAATGGACAGTCAATACACCGTCGCGGTCGCATCAATGAAGGTGCAGAGCTTCAGGTAGCCGCTTCATACCAAGTACCTCGTCCCACACCATGCTTGGCGATGTAGCCCGCTTTAACGAGCTTGGCCAAGTGCAGTTTGATGGTGGCGCGGTTGGCTCCTGTGAGTTGTTCGGCTTGCGCTGTAGTGATTTGGCCATGCGCCTTGACCAAGCCCAGAATATCCAGCGATAGCTTGGGCAACTTTGGCGACATGATTTTTTCGCCATCCACTTTTTCAGCCAATCGTTTAACTTGGGATGCCAAGGATGAAAGGAAAAACACCAACCAAGGTTGCCAGTTGGGTTGCTCGCTGCGAACAGTGGCTTGCGTTTTCCGCAGGGCAATGTAATAACCGCTTTTGTTTTGTTCGATGATGCTTTCGAGTGAACTGTAGGGCACATAGGTGTAGCCGAACTGCAGCATCAGCAACGTGGTCAAGATGCGCGACAAGCGGCCATTGCCATCCTCAAAGGGGTGTATTTCCAAAAAAACCACCACGAAGATTGCCACGATCAGCAAAGGGTGCAAGGTTTTGTTTTCACGAGCATGGCGTACCCACTCAAGCAATTCATTCATGAGGCGTGGTGTGTCAAATGGCGTTGCTGTTTCAAACACCACCGCCACTTGTTCGCCTTTTTCGTTGAAAGCGGCGACGTTGTTTGCGATTTTTTTGTAACGCCCCAGATGATGGGTGTCTTTGTGGCTGTACTGAAGCAGGTCGCGGTGCAGTTGCTGAATGTGGTTTTCGTTGAATGCAATGTGCTCCCATGACGCATAGAGCAGTTCCATCACATCGGCATAGCCAGCGACTTCTTGCTCGTCGCGGGTGGTGAATTTTTTAAGCTTGATGTTCGAGAGCAAGGCGTCGACCTCGGCGTTACTCAGTTTACTGCCCTCAATGCGGGTGGATGAAGCCACGCTTTCGATGGTGGCTACATGCCGCAAGGCCAGCAGCCGCTCTGGAGCCAATGAGCCCAAGGCCCGCCACGCTCCTTTGAACTCATCAATTTGGGCAATGAGCCCCAGCACATCAGGGGTGATCTGGAGGGTGTCTGTTTTCAACATAGCCGCAAATATAACCGCAAATATTCACAAATAACCATTTCAGCGCTTTGACGTCAGCAGACCACACGGTGGCGATACAGAATTTCATTGCAAAAAGTCCATCACCGCTTGCACCGAAACCATGGGCGCCTCTTCATGGACCACATGGCCAGCCAGCGGAATGGTCGCCAGTGTGGCGTGGGAAATGGCCTTGAGGTAATCCTGCGCATTGCTGATGGGAATGAACGCGTCTTAGTCGCCCCACACCAACAAGACCGGCATCTTCAGCCTTTGCAAAAGCGGCACGGGGTCGATGTTGCGGCTTTGGCGCATACGCTCTATCAAGCCCGTG
>JABMMR010000138.1 GCA_013205525.1 Burkholderiales bacterium
GGCCCACGCGCAGCTCGAAATCCAAGGCATGCACCGCAACAAACTCACCGCTGCCAAACCAGCCGCGCCAACCGCTGCGCGGCACGGCATAGCTCACACTGATACCTTTGGCTTGAATCACCACAGGCGCACTGGCAAGCGCGGGCAATACATTGCGTTCGGGTCGGCTGTTGACCAATTTTTGGGTGTAAGGATGAGCGGGCTGGGCCAGCACTTGCGCCACAGCGCCTTGCTCGACCACATAACCATTTTCCAAAACCACCACCCGGTCGGCGAAGCGGCGCACCATGTTCAGGTCGTGGGTGATGAGCAAAATCGCCATGCCGTGCTTTTGCTGCAAGCTGTCGAGCAAATCCAAAATTTGCTGGCGCAAAGAAACATCCAGTGCAGTGGTGGGTTCGTCTGCCAACAGCAACTTCGGTTGTCCGGCCAAGGCCATGGCGATCATGGCGCGTTGGCGTTGCCCGCCTGACAACTGATGCGGGTAACTGTTGATGCGCCGTTCAGGCTCTGGGATGCCTGTGTCAGTCAGCAGTTCTGTGGCTAGCTTCCAAGCCTCAGCCGCAGACATGCCGCGCTTGAGTTGCAAGATCTCCGCAATTTGGTCGCCGATGGTGAACAGCGGGTTGAGTGCCGTCATAGGCTCTTGAAAAATCATGGCGATATCGCCGCCGCGCACCTCGCGCAGTTGCGCCTCACTCATGTGCAATAAATCGGCGCCTTCAAACAGGGCACTGCCACGCACCCAAGCGCCGCGCGCCAATCCCAAGAGGCTTAAAGCGGTGACGGTTTTGCCGGAACCCGACTCACCCACCAAGGCCAGTTTTTCGCCGGCTTTGATTTCAAAGGACACGCCATGCACCACCTCGCGCCCTTGGAAGGACATGTGCAAAGCTTCAACCGTCAGCAGCGCGCTCATGCTGGGTTGTCCTGATGCAATTTGCGCGGGTCAAGCGCATCGCGCAAAGCATCCCCCATGAAGGTGAGCAGCAACAAGGTGATAACCAGCACCGCAAAGGTGGAGAGCGATATCCACCAAGCGTCAATATTGGTTTTGCCCTGCGCCAGCAACTCGCCCAAACTCGGCGTACCTGGAGGCACACCCAGACCTAAAAAGTCCAGGCTGGTGAGCGCCAAAATCGCACCACTCATGCGAAACGGCAAAAACGTGACCACAGGCGTCATGCTGTTGGGCAAAATATGGCGCCAAATAATGGCCGCGTTAGACAAACCCAAGGCGCGGGCAGCGCGCACATAGTCGAGCTGTCGGTTACGCAAAAACTCGGCGCGCACATAGTCGGACAAACCCATCCAGCCAAACAAGCTGAGCAAGATCAACAGCAAAGCAATGCTGGGCTCGAACACCGCAGAGAAAATGATCAGCAAATAAAGCTCGGGCATAGCGCCCCATATTTCAATGAAACGTTGAAACGCCAAATCGGTTTTGCCTGCAAAAAAACCTTGGATGGCACCCGTCACCACACCCAGAAGGGTGCCAGTGAGGGTCAAAGCCAAAGCAAACAAGACCGACACCCGAAAACCGTACAACAGTCTGGCGAACACATCGCGGCCGCGGTCGTCGGTGCCTAGGAAGTTGCCTGCAGACGGACCCGCAGGGTTGGGTTCCTTGGCAAAGTAATTCAGCGTGCTGTGGTGGTAAGGGTTGGGCGGGTAAACCGCCCAATTGCCAGCCTGTGCAAACTGCTGCTGAATAAAGGGGTCTAGGAAATCGGTGGGGGTTTGAAAGTCGCCGCCGAACTCGGTTTCAGGCGGGTTGGTGACGATGGGGAAATACAACTTGCCTTGGTAACTGGCCACCAAAGGTTTGTCGTTGCTGACCAATTCGGCGGCCAAGCTCATCACAAACAGCAACACAAACAAGATGAGGCTGACAAAACCCAAGCGGTTGCGCTTGAAGCGCTTCCAAGCGATGGCCGAGGGGGAAAGGGACACAGTAGCCATGGCGCTCAATCAAACTTCACGCGTGGGTCTACCCACACATAACAAAGATCGCTGATGAGTTTGGTGACCAAGCCAATCAGGGTGAACAAATACA
>JABMMR010000139.1 GCA_013205525.1 Burkholderiales bacterium
ATATAGCCCGTGCCAGCGAGTCTTCGCCGCGCACCAAGTTCAGGTCTTGCGCGGCCAATAGGTGGTCAAACTCGGTATGCGACAAATAGGGCAACTCGGTCACTTCAAGTCTATGGTCTTGCCCGAGCCCGTGCATTGCCAAACGCACCGCCTGCGTGGCGCGACCAGCCGTCACTTGTAAGCACACGCTTTGGGGTAACTCGTTCAACTGCTGCAACCACACGCCCAAACTGGCGGGTTCGTAGCAAAAGACGCTGATGCGCAAAGGGCTGTCAGCCAAGGGGGTCACCGACTGGGGCGTGGGGCCCTGCAGCAAGCCGCCACTTTTCTCACTCAGGCCTGGGTAAAAAAACCATTTGCTCAAACCCATGGCCGGGCCCTGCAAGACAGGCGAGGGCAGAGCGTGGTTGCGCTCGGCTTGGGGCTCTGCGCTGAAGTATTCAAGGTTGATCCACACCGGCACTTTTGCCCAAGCAGCCATGGCGGCTTGAAAGCCTTGGGGCAATGTGCAGCCAAAGGCCTCTATCACCACTTGCGCGCTATCTTCGCTGCCAAATGAAGCATGCTCTTGCGGCCAAGCCAACACCCTCACGCTAGGTGAGCCTTGCGGCGCCATCCATTGCAGTGCGCTCGCATCATCCACATACAGCGTGACCCTGTGTCCACGCTCGGCCAACTGCGCGGCCAGTCGCCAACACACGCCTATGTCGCCGTAGTTATCAACAACCCGGCAAAAAATTGCCCAGTGACTCAATAAGATTTGTGTCGTCAAGCAGCAAACACCGACAAGGGCTCAAACTTGCCATTGAGCAAGCTTTTGCTGTTGGCCCCCATCCACTCTTGCATGACCGTGGCATACACACGGCGAAAGTCGATAGTGTGAAGTACATTGCCTTCGCGGTTCAGCGTTGTCAAACTGGGCGCTTGGCCATAGTGACCGCCTTTCAGCGCTTGGCCCACCAAGTACACATGGTTGGCCGTGCCGTGGTCGGTGCCCAAGCTGGTGTTCTCGGCCGCGCGCCGTCCGAACTCGGAATACACCATCACCGTCACGTCTTTATCGCGGCCAATGCGTTTCATGTCCTGCATGAAACCACTCACACCATCGGACACATAGGTCAGCAACCGTTGGTGCAACTCGGCTTGGTGGACGTGGGTGTCAAAAGCATTGTGTCGGTAAGCGGTTTGGTAGATGCGGGTAGGTAATTTGGCATCAATCATGGCAGCCACTTTGGGTAAATCCATGGGCAAGATGCCGTAGTCGACCGGTGTTTTGTAGTTCTGCCACGCCACGCGCACTTGCTCCGAGGCTTGTGTGGCACTTTGCGCCACGTCTTCCAAAAACTTTTGCGATGCATTACTGCTGGGCGCGTTGTTGCTTAAGTCTTTGTCAATCAAGGGGCGGCTTTGGTAGAGCCCTTTGCGACCAAAACGTTCTGGGTCGTCAAACACCACCGGCACATGGCGTGCTGCTCGCACGGACAAAGATTGGCGCTCGTCAATATTCACTAAAAAATTGGGTGTCAGTTGCGGATCGATGGCATCTGCCAAGCGGCCCAACCAACCGTAGCTCTCGCCCCCATTAGGCACTCCCGTGTGCCAATAGGCTGCAGAAGTGAAGTGTGAGTAAGACGGGTTGTCATAGCCGCAACCATGCACCACCGCCATCTGTCCGTCTTTGAATAAACGCTCAAAACCCGCCATGCCGGGGTTGAAGCCGTACTGGTCGTCAATCTTGCGCAGTTTGTTGGCGCGAATGCCAATCTTGGGGCGCAAGCGGTAATAGGCGTCGTCGGCATACGGCACCAAGGTGTTGAAGCCGTCGTTGGCGCCGGTGAGTTCCACCACCACCAATATGCGTTGGCTGTCAGCAGCGAATGCGTTGTTACCCAAGGGCAGGGCAGCGCCCAGCCCCCAGCCTGCCAAACCTTGCAAAAACTGTCTTCGGTGAAAGCTGGCGTGGTGCATGTTTATCCCAATTGGTAGGCCGGCAAAGACAAAATCACATGCAAGGTGTTGCGTAAAGCGTCTTCCATGTAACTGTCGGCAGCGGCAAGGTTTGAGGTGCCCAAGTCTTGGCTGAGCATGTCGGCAATCTGGGCTTGCACACTTGCATCGACTTTCACCGACACAAAACGCTTGATCAAATACGCCACGGCTTCATTCGTGGTTTTGCATTTGGCTTGGCGCAGCATGACTGACAGGCTCAGCTTGGCAGGGCTTCGGTCTATGGGCTTGACGTTCTCTATGGCTTTGCGCCAAGCGTTGTAGCTGGCCAAGCGCGTATTGAAATCTTCATCGCGGTCGCCTTGGTTGGACATAGACATCTCGCCCATGTTTTTACCCACGGGCTTGGTGGCGGTGGTGATGTCTTGACCTTGTGCCAATTGGTCTGCCACTGAAGTGATTTGGTACAGGCCGTTAGGCACTCTGTCGGGCGCTACAAAGTCTATGGGCGGGTAAACAGTGTCATAAATTACATTGCCTCGAGCCAACAGCAGCCCAGGGGTGATCCAACTGCGCCCTTGCGCCCAGCCCGCCACATTGGGTGGGTAGAACAATTTTTGCCCCAGCATCTCCGACTGCTGGTTGAAGTCGGGCAGACCAGGAACGGTTTTGAGACCTATTTTTTTATAGGTGGAAATAAGCAACTCGACGGGCGGTTTGATGCGTGTGGCGACCGAGGCCTCGCTGTAAAAGTCTTTGGACAACAAAACCTTTTCCATGAAGACCGCGATGTCGTAGCCTGAGTCACGCAGCAACTTGCCCAATTGCTGCTGGTAGAGGGGCGACAAATCTTCTCGCACAAAGTAGCGGTAGAGCTTGGCTGCCAAAAACTCGGCTGTGACGGGCTGGGCCAACAAAATATCAATGACCTGCTCGCCGTTGAAACGACCGGTTTTCTGCAGAACTGTTTTCAAGCCTTCATCGTGCTGCGCTGGGTTGATGACGAATTTCAAATCTTGGTAGTTCCAACCGGTGAATGCTCGCGCAGCTTCGCGAATATCTTGTTCGCTGTAGTTGCCCACCCCCATGGTGAACAGCTCCATGATTTCACGGGCAAAGTTTTCGTTAGGTGCGCCTTTGAGGTTGGCCGCTGCATCCAGGAATGCCAGCATGGCGGGGTCTTTGGCCACAGCCACCATCAAGTGGCGAAATTTGCCGTTGGCGTGTTTGCGCAATACATTATTTTGCACATGCAGTTTGCGATAGTCGCGCACCTTTTCTTCGGTGGTGGCAAAGTGGCCATGCCAAAACAAAGTCATTTTTTCTTGAAAAGGACGCGGCGAGGTGAGCATGCGGTTGGCCCACCAGTAGCTCAAGCGGTGGGTTTCCAAGCGCGAAGCCCTGAGCCAATACAAATAGCGGTCGGCTACTTGTTGTACTTGCCGGTTGCCTGCGGGCTTGACTTTCACGCCCAAGGCTTGACCTGTGGCTTTGGCCAAGTCGGTGGCTGCGGGGCGGGAGGCTGCAAAAGGCTCGAGACCCGCATCGTGCGATCCCGAGTCTTCAAAGGGTTTGAACTTATCGGGTGTGGCTTGATAGCGCACCAGCCTACGCACCGCTTGCGCGGGTGACAATTGGGCCAGCTGTTCAATTTCTTGCGGTGTTGCGCCAAAGCCGGCCCGCTCAAGCAAATGCTGTGCGCGTTCGTAGTTCCACTCGCGCTTTGGCAAGGGCTGCAGGTCGTTGAGCCAAGGGTCTGCGGCTTGGGCCGTGACAGCCAAGCCACTCAGTAACATCCAGCTCCACATGAGCTTTGCAAAGGGCAAGCGGTGTAATGTCGTCATGCCAAAAATCATAACCTTCCAAGCCTCGGGAATTCTCATGAAAATCGCTAGCCGTATTTTGTTTGTCATTGCCTGCTTGATTGCAGCTTCATCGGTTTTGTTGGCCGCGTATGTGGCGCACATGGGTGAGGGTTTGAGCCCATCAGCTTTGAAGTCGGTGCAGTCCGCGTTGCAAATGCTGCAAATCCATGTATTGGCGATGCTGGGGGTTTGTGCTGTCGCCTTTCTGCATAAAGCCAGCAAAGTTTTGCTCTTGTCTGCGGCTTTGTTTTTATTGGGTTTGCTCATGTTCAGCCTCAACATCTGCTTGATACATTTGGGCGAGATCACAGTTTTCAGATCATTAACGCCCTATGGCGGCATGGCGTTTATGGCCGCTTGGTTGAGTCTGGCAGTGTGGGCACTTCGCGTACCTCGGCCTCA
>JABMMR010000140.1 GCA_013205525.1 Burkholderiales bacterium
CACATCATCTCAGCCGCTATTTTCAGCGGTGCGCATACGTTGATGAGCGAAGACATGCAGCATGGTGCGACCATTCAAGGCATTCAGATTCATAACCCATTTACACATCCAAGCCCACCGCGCAAATGACTGCCTGCAATATCCAGTTCATTGACGCGGGCTGAGTTGCCCCAAGCCCACCCTATTAAGCATTAAAGTAATCTCAATTACCTAGGGCTTTGATGCGCATACTTTTATTCGGTTCCACCGGCACCATAGGCCAAGCCACTTGCAAAGCATTGCTAGAGCGCGGTCACGAGGTGGTTTGCTTTGTGCGCCATTCATCCCAAACCCAAAACCAAACCCAAACCCGGGACTTGCTTGCCGGCGCGCAGGTCCGGTTTGGCGATGTGCAGTCGATTGAATCCGTTAAAAATGTGGGGCTGCAAGGCGAGCAGTTTGACGCCATCGTTTCTTGCATGGCTTCGCGCACAGGCACGCCCCGCGATGCTTGGGCGATTGACTACACAGCCCATTCGCAGTTGCTCAAAGTTGCGCAGCAAGTAGGCATTGCGCAGTTTGTTTTGCTGTCGGCGATTTGTGTGCAAAAGCCTTTGCTGGCTTTTCAGCAAGCCAAGCTGGCTTTTGAAAAGGAGTTGATTGAATCGGGCTTGACCTACTCGATTGTTCGCCCCACGGCTTTTTTCAAATCGCTGTCGGGGCAAATCAAAAGGCTGCAACAAAACAAACCTTTCTTGTTGTTTGCAGACGGCCAACTGACTGCTTGCAAACCCATCAGCGACCACGATCTGGGCATGTTCATTGCGCTTTGTCTTAGCGACCCACTTAAGCACAACAAAATCCTGCCCATCGGCGGCCCAAGCGAGGCCATCACACCTTTGCAGCAGGGCGAGTATTTATTCAAAGCCATGGGAAAAACCCCCAAGTACAAACATGTTCCGGTGGCGCTGTTAGATGTCATCATTCGTGTCTTGCAAACATTAGCTTGGTTGATTCCACCGCTGGCTGCCAAAGCCGAACTCGCTCGCATTGGGCGCTATTACGCCACCGAGTCCATGCTGGTGTGGGACGCGCAGGGCTTGCGCTATGACGCCCAAGCCACGCCATCATTCGGCACACAAACCCTGTTTGCGCATTACGACCAATTGCTTGCAGGTCAGGCCGATGTGCAACTGGGTGAGCACTCGGTGTTTTAATTCGCCTCTACTTTGGGAGAAATGATATTGACTGAATTTGACAGCGTAAATCTTGGCAGTTGGGTTGGCAGACAAGAAACCTGCCAAGACACCATCACTGCTGCACCTGTGCGGTTAATGTCGGCGCTGCTTGGGCGAGACGACACTTTGCAGGCAGGCGACAGCTTGCCGCCTTTGTGGCATTGGCTGTATTTCTTGCCGGCTGCCAAAGCTTCTGACATGGCTGAAGATGGGCATCCCAAGCGCGGCGGTTTTTTGCCTCCTGTGCCACTGCCCAGACGCATGTGGGCGGGGGGTAGCTTAGAGTTTTTAGCACCTATTCTTGTAGGCGATGTGCTCACCCGCACTTCGCGCATTCAATCCATCACGCCGAAAAAAGGGCGGGGTGGTGACTTGGTGTTTGTGTGTGTAGAGCACCTTTACCATGGCACACAAGGCTTGTGTTTAAGCGAGACACACGACATTGTTTACCGCTCTATGCCAGCCGCGACAGACAAGCCTTTGCCGCCGATTGGAGCCCACGTCATGGTGGAAACAGGCAATGGTGAGGCTGAGGTGTGGAGCCGCGACGCCGTGCCAGACGAGGTTTTGCTGTTTCGTTATTCCGCTCTTACCTTCAATGCCCACCGCATCCATTACGACCGTAACTATGCAAGCGAGGTGGAAGGCTATCCCGGCTTGGTGGTGCATGGCCCATTGATGGCCACTTTGTTGCTCGACTTGCTTCGCAGTCACACTGACAGAGTTGTTAAGCGTTTTTCTTTCAAAGCCGTGCGGCCGATTTTTGAGTGCCAAGATCAGCGGCGTATGCGCCTGAATGCACAAATGTCCATAGACGCAAAGCGCTGTCGCTTATGGGCGCAAGACCAAGACGATTGGCTGACCATGCAAGCCGATGCTGAATTAGCATAGTCCTATGAAAACAGCCCTGCCTTCACCTGACGAGTACCAAGAATTGCGCGACGCCGTCAGGGCTTTGTGCGCTGGTTTTGATTCAAGCTATTGGCAGCGCATTGATGAGCAACGCGCCTACCCCGAAGCTTATGTTGACGCTTTGACAAAAGCGGGTTGGTTGGCGGCATTGATACCCACGCAATATGGTGGCTCTGGGCTGGGTTTGGCGCAGGCCTCGGTCATCATGGAAGAAATCAATCTTAGCGGGGGCAATGCGGGTTCTTGCCACGGACAGATGTACAACATGGGTACCTTGCTGCGCCATGGCTCTGATCAGCAAAAAGAGCATTACCTTCCCAAGATAGCCAGCGGCGAATGGCGACTGCAGTCCATGGCGGTGACCGAACCCACCACCGGCACCGACACCACGCAACTCAAAACCACGGCAGTCAAGCAAGGTGACAGGTATGTTGTGAATGGTCAGAAGGTGTGGATTTCAAGGGTGCAGCATTCCGATTTCATGATCTTGTTGGCACGCACCACGCCATTTAGCCAAGTCAAGCGCAAAAGCGAAGGCATGTCAATTTTCATTGTGGATGTCAACGCGGCTTTGTCCCAAGGCATGACGCTCAAACCCATACGCAATATGGTCAACCATGAAACCAATGAAGTGTTTTTTGATCAACTGGAAATTCCTGCAGACAACTTGATTGGCGAGGAAGGCAAGGGCTTTTCTTATATTTTGGATGGATTGAATGCCGAGCGCATATTGATTGCAGCCGAATGCATTGGCGACGCGTATTGGTTCATAGACCGCGCCAGAAGCTATGCCAGCGAGCGCGTGGTGTTTGGGCGACCCATAGGCCAAAACCAAGGCGTGCAGTTTCCCATTGCCGACGCTTACATGGAAACCGAAGCCGCCAACCTGATGCGATGGAAGGCTTGCGAGCTTTTTGATGCGCATGAGCCCTGTGGTGCGCAAGCGAATATGTCTAAATACTTGGCCGCCAAAGCCTCTTGGGAGGCCGCCAATGTGTGCATGCAAACCCTTGGAGGTTTTGGCTTTGCCAGCGAATATGATGTGGAAAGAAAATTCAGAGAAACCCGTTTGTACCAAGTCGCCCCCATTTCCACGAACTTGATTTATGCCTATATGGCAGAGCATGTGCTGGGCTTGCCGCGCTCTTTTTAGTGGTTAGCCATGACCAGACCCTTAGACCACATCACGGTTGTGTCACTAGAGCATGCGATTGCCGCACCTTTTTGTACCCGCCAACTCGCCGATCTAGGCGCGCGGGTCATCAAAATAGAGCGCCCCGATGTGGGCGACTTTGCACGAAGCTACGACCAACGGGCAGATGGCTTGTCTTCACATTTTGTCTGGACCAACCGCTCCAAGGAAAGCCTGACACTGGACATCAAGCATGAAAAGTCCATGCAAGTGTTGCTGACGCTTTTGAAAACTGCAGATGTGTTTGTGCAAAATTTGGCGCCAGGCGCGGCGGCCCGCCTAGGGCTGTCGTTCGAGCAACTTAAAACCCTCAACCCCAAGTTGGTGGTGTGCGACATCTCTGGCTACGGCAACGACGGCCCTTACCGAGATAAAAAAGCTTACGACCTGCTCATTCAAAGCGAAGCAGGTTTTTTGTCTGTCACAGGCACGCCCGAGACGCCGTCCAAGGCGGGTTGTTCCATCGCTGACATTGCGGCAGGGATGTATGCCTACACCCATATTTTGTCGGCCTTGTTGCTGCGTGAGAAAACCGGCGAGGGCTCGCACATTGATGTCTCCATGTTGGAGTCGCTGTCGGAATGGATGAGCTTTCCGCTTTACTATGCCTACAAAGATGCCGAACCGCCTGCGCGTTCAGGTGCATCACACGCCACGATTTACCCTTACGGGCCTTTCCCCGTGGGCGACGGCAACACCCTCATGCTGGGACTGCAAAACGAACGTGAGTGGCTGATGTTTTGCGACAAAGTCTTGCTTTATGCAAGCCTTGCCGTCGATGAGCGTTTCAACACCAACAGCCAACGCCATGTGCACCGCGAAGCACTTAAAACTTTGATAGACCAATGCTTTGCTGCTTTAAGCATCACTGCGGTTGAAGCGCGATTAGATGAAGCCAAAATTGCGCACGCTCGAATGAACACCATGGCTCAGCTTTGGGACCACCCGCAGCTGAGTGCACGCAAGCGCTGGCAAGACGTGGCCTCGCCAGTGGGGCCGCTCAGCACGCTTTTACCGCCCGGGGTGAACAGTGCTTACAGTGCCCGTATGGATGGCATTCCTGCTGTGGGTCAGCACACCTTGGCCATCTTGCAAGAGTGTGGCATCAGCCCAGAGGATATGGCGGCCATGAAGGCCCAAGGGGCCATCTGAACCAAGTAACCAAGCTTAACCGCGATAGGAATAAAAAATGGCAATGATGTTGATCAATGGGCAGTCGGTTTCGGCTGTATCGGGCAAGACCTTGGAAGTACTCTCACCTGTGGATGGTTTGAAATTTGAAACCATTCCTCGAGGTGAAGCCGCTGATGTGGATGTGGCCGTGCGTGCCGCCAATGCGGCGCTTGACGGTCCTTGGGGAAAAATGACGGCGCTGGAGCGCGGGCGTTTGCTGATGAAGTTGGGCGAAAAAGTGTTGGCCCACCATGCCGAACTCAGTTTGCTAGAGGCCAAAGACACCGGCAAGCCCATGACCACCGCACGCACCGACATCACTGTGCTGGCGCGTTATTTTGAATATTACGGATCAGCGGCCGACAAAATTCATGGCTTGGTTTTGCCTTTTTTAGACGGTTACAGCGTGAATGTGTTGCGCGAACCCTTGGGTGTCACGGCCCACATCATTCCTTGGAACTACCCCGCACAAATGATGGGGCGCAGCATCGCACCATCCTTGGCCATGGGCAACGCGGTGGTGGTCAAGCCCGCAGAGGATGCTTGTCTGTCGCCGATTCGCATTGCAGAGCTGGCCCGTGAGGTGGGTTTCCCCGATGGTGTGGTGAATGTGGTGACTGGCTTGGGCGAGGAGGCGGGTGCTGCTTTGTCACATCACTCGGGCATCAATTTCATTTCATTCACCGGTTCCAACGAGGTGGGCGTGTTGGTGCAAAAGGCGGCCGCACAAAATGTCATCAAATGTGTGTTGGAACTTGGGGGCAAGTCTCCCCATGTGGTGTTTGCCGATGCAGATCTCGACCGCGCCGTGCCCATCATCACACGCGGCATCATTGCCAACACAGGACAAACCTGCACGGCAGGCAGTCGCTTGATTGTTCACAGCAGTATTTACACACGCATCATGGACATGCTGGCCCAAAAATTTTCACAAATCAAAGTCGGTACTCCCGATATGGACTTGGACTGTGGCCCCGTGGTCAACATGTCGCAGCGCGACAGGGTTGCGCACTACCTCAGCGAGGCGAAAAAGTCGGGCATTGATATCGTGGCGCAGGGTGTGTTGGCTGCAGGCTTGCCCGATAAAGGCTATTACGTCACACCCACACTCTTGGGCCGTGTGCCACCAGACCATTGCTGTGCGCAAGAGGAAATTTTTGGGCCTGTGTTGGCAGCCATGACGTTTGAAACCGAGGCCCAAGCGATTGCCTTGGCCAACGGCACCGACTACGGATTGATGGCGGCTGTGTGGAGCGAAAACGGTGGATGCCAGCAGCGTGTTGCCAAAGCCATCAAAGCAGGGCAGGTGTATATCAATGCCTTTGGCGCAGGTGGTGGCGTTGAGTTGCCGTTTGGCGGATTCAAGAAAAGCGGACATGGCCGCGAAAAAGGTTTTTTGGCCTTGGAAGAGGTGAGCGCCACCAAAACCCTCATCCACTATCATGGCTGAAAAAGGAGTATTCCATGGCTAAATTACACAATCACATTGCTATCGTTACCGGTGCAGGCGGCGGTTTTGGTGAAGGTATTGCGCAACTGTATGTGCAAGAAGGTGCCAAGGTCATCGTTGCCGATATTCGCGGCGATGCGGCCAAGGCGGTGGCTGACCGACTGGGCGAAAACGCCAGTGCATTCACCTGCGATGTAGCCAAGGCGGACAGCGTTCAGGCTTTGGTTGACTACACCGTGAAAACTTTTGGTATTCCCCATATCGTGGTGAACAACGCCGGCGTCACCCACTTGAACCGCCCTATGCTGGAAGTGACCGAAGCAGAATTTGACCGCGTGTACGACATCAATGTGAAATCCATTTTTCACATGGCCCATGCCGTGGTGCCGTTGATGCGAAAAAACAAAGGCGGCGTCATTCTCAATGTGGGCTCTACTGCTGGTATACGCCCGCGGCCTGGTCTGACTTGGTACAACGGTTCCAAAGCGGCGGTCAATATCATTTCCAAATCGATGGCGGTAGAACTTGGGCCCGACAAGATTCGCGTCAACGCGATTTGCCCCCGTGATGGGCGAGACAGGCATGATCAG
>JABMMR010000141.1 GCA_013205525.1 Burkholderiales bacterium
GCACGCCAACTGCCTCTGCCTGTCAACTCCAAGCCTTTTATCTCTAACTGAACTTTGCTTAGCTCTGGTTTTAAAATTTCATACATCTGCAATACTTGAGTTGATTCTGTGTCTGGCCCGCTTAAGTGAGGCAGGTTTTCATCATCTAACTCTCCGAAATTTGCACTGAATACTTCTCCTTGCTGGTTAAGCAAGCGCGACTCTGACTCATTGCCCCAATAGGCCACCGGCTGGTGCTCCTCTAGAAACACACTCAGTCGATTTGGAAACTCTCGCCTCACCAAGGCTTGTCGAACCCAAGGTACTTTTTCAAAAGCTGTGCGCGCTTGCTCCAAGTCGACCGTAAAAAAACTTCCCTGCAAACTTGGCACCACATTGGCACGCAAAGTCACGGCATTGTTGTGCCGCACATCCCCTTGAACCGAAATGGCGGAAAGCGCAAAGACAGGGTGACGAAGCATCCACCACAGCAATGCGCAGACCAACACCAAGGACAACATCATCAACAGCAATGCGCTGGTCATATTCATCAAACGGATATCCATGGCCAGGGGCGTCGGCGTGGGCTCGTTTGCATACATGGCGTCGCGTGCTTTCATACCGCATCCACTCCGGCAACGCTGTCCAAAGCTGCTGTAGACAAGATCTTTAGACACAGTTGCGGATATGAAATACCAGCAGCCAAGGCTGACATGGGTACCAGTGAGTGGCTTGTCATGCCGGGACTGGTATTCATTTCAAGCAAGAAGGGTTGGCGGTCGCTGGCACGAATCATCACGTCCGCTCTGGCCCAACCTCGACAACCCAATGCCTTGTATGCGGCCACGCTCAAAGCTTGTATGTTTTTTTCCTCTTCTGCTGGCAACCCGCTGGGGCAGTGGTAGCTGACCGCATCGGTGAAATATTTATTTTGATAGTCATAAGCGCCCAGTGGCGCCACAATTTTGACCACCGGCAAGGCCACGGCATCTTCGCCTTGGCCGAGCACCGGACACGTGACCTCGTCCCCTTCGATAAACATTTCACACAAGAGGTCAGCGTCATAAGTTGTTGCCAAGGCAATAGCGGGCAAGAGTTGCGCTTGCTCAGTCACTTTCGATATGCCAATCGAAGAGCCTTCATGTGGCGGCTTGACCATCAAAGGCAAGCCAAGCTGTTGGGTGATTGCGTTGATGTTCTCTGCTGTTTGCTGGTGAGGAGCCAGCCATACCGAAGAGGGGGTGGATAAATGCTCGGCTCGCCAAATACGTTTGGTCATTTGTTTATCAATGGCAATCGCTGAGGCCATGACACCAGAGCCGGTATAGGGAATGCCCATTAATTCCAATGCGCCTTGAACCGTTCCGTCTTCGCCGTGACGCCCGTGCAAGGCAATAAAGACATGGGTGAATTTCTGTTCTTTTAACTGCGTGATGAGCTGTTGTGCAGGATCAAAACCCAATGCATTCACACCGACGGATTGCAGCGCTTTCAAAACCCCTTGCCCAGACAACAAAGAGATCTCGCGTTCTGCTGATCTCCCACCCATGAGCACGGCGACTTTGCTGCTACCAACATTGAAAGTGCTCATGCTGCCACCACTTTCAGAGGCGTTTGGTCTGCCCTACGCTCCACCACTTTACTTGGCACTGAGCCAATAGAGCCGGCGCCCATGCACATCACCACATCGCCATCTCGGGCGTTTTCCACAATCAGATCTTCTAGTTGTTTTAAGTCTTGCGCAAACACCAGTTGCTGCTGACCCGCCACTCGCACCGCATGGGCCAGTGCACGACCATCTGCAGCGGCAATGGATGCCTCACCGGCAGCATAGACCTCGGTCAACCACAAGACATCCACGCTTTGCAAGACTTGTACAAAATCTTCAAAACAATCGCGTGTTCTGCTGAATCGGTGGGGTTGAAAGGCCAACACCAATCGCCGGCCTGGAAATGCACCGCGTGCGGCTTCAAGCGTGGCCGCCAACTCCACAGGATGGTGTCCATAGTCTTCTACCAAGGTGAACGTTCCGCCTTGTCGGGCAGAAATTTCTCCATGACGCTGAAAGCGCCGACCAACGCCACTGAAGTTTGCCAGCGCCGTAACCACCGCCTCGTCTGGCACATTGAGCTCAACCGCAATGGCAATCGCAGCTAAGGCATTGCGCACATTGTGAAGGCCAGGCAAGTTCAAATCTATTTGCATATCCGGCAAGGTCACGCCGTTGCTGCGCTTGACCAAAAACCGCATACGCGCGCCTTCAGCTCGTACATCGACGGCTCTGACTTGGGCTTTTTCTGATAAGCCATAGCTGGTGATAGGACGGGACACTTGCGACAAGATGCTGCCAATCACAGGATCATCTATGCATAAAACCGCCGCCCCGTAGAACGGCATGCGATGCAAAAATTCGATGAAGGCGGATTTCAATTTGTTGAAATCGTGGCCATAGGTTTCCATGTGGTCTGCATCAATATTGGTAACCACCGACATGATGGGGTTCAAATTTAAAAACGACGCATCAGACTCATCAGCCTCGACCACGATGTAGTCGCCAGCGCCCAGCTTGGCATTTGCGCCCGCGCTGATCAGTCTTCCCCCAATCACGAAGGTGGGGTCTAAGCCGCCTTGCGCCAGCACACTGGCCACCAAGCTGGTGGTGGTGGTCTTGCCATGTGTGCCGGCAATCGCAATGCCCTGCTTAAGCCGCATCAACTCTGCCAACATCACAGCCCTTGGAACCACCGGTATCCATTTTTGATGCGCTGCCATCACTTCTGGGTTGTCAGCTTGTACGGCGGTTGAAGTCACCACCGCATCTGCACCAATGATATTTTTGGCAGCATGACCCACTTGGGTTTGAATGCCCAATGCAGACAATCGCTGCATCACAGGTCCATCATTTAAATCCGAACCCGATACCTGATAACCCAAGTTATGCAATATTTCTGCAATGCCGCTCATGCCTGCACCACCAATACCGACAAAGTGAACATGGCTGATGGCGTGTTTCATGCCAACACCTCCGTGCAGGCAAGTGCAACTTTTTGGGCAGCTTCTGTTTGTCGCAATGCATAGGCCTTATTGGCGACTTGCAGCAAGCTCGCACGGTCTACGGTTTGCAAATGCCGCGCCAACCATTCTGGCTTCAATTCGTTTTGTGGGATTAACCAGCCCGCACCTTGGTCTGACAAAAATTGGGCGTTCTTGGTTTGATGATCATCAACCGCATGGGGAAAAGGCACCATCCATGCCGCCACGCCCACAGCTGACAGCTCACTCACGGTGCTTGCGCCTGCTCGACAAATCACCACATCAGCCTGCGCCATGGCTTGCGCAGTGTTGTGAATGAATGCAGTGAGCTCTGCCTCGACATGGGCTTTTGCATAGGCTGCTTTCAAATCTGCCAAATGCTTTTCACCGCCTTGGTGTATGACAATGGGACGGTCTTGTAAAGGAATCAAAGCCAAAGCTTCGGGCACTGCTTGGTTAATCGCTTGCGCACCCAAACTCCCGCCCATGACAAGCACGCGCAAAGGTCCTTGGCGTTGTGCAAATCTTTTCAAGGGTGGCTCTTGCATCAAAAATTCTTCGCGAAGCGGGTTTCCCACCCAAACTGCATGGGGCAAGGCCTGCGGAAAACTGCTAAAGACCCGTTTGGCAATTTTGGCTAGCCAAGTGTTCGCCATGCCGGCCACAGCATTTTGTTCATGCAAGATCAGAGGCTTACTGCAAACAACGCCCATCAAGCCGCCTGGGAAAGTGATGTAGCCGCCCAAGCCCACCAACACATCGGGTCGCAATCGTCTTATCAACATCAGACTTTGGCTTAATGCTTTCAACAATCTCCAAGGCAATATCAATGCAGCGCCCAAGCCTTTGCCACGCACACCACCAAAATGCACAGACTCAAATACAAAGCCCTTGGCTGGGACCAGCGCTGACTCCATGCTCGGTGGGGGCGCTCCCATCCAATGCACATTCCATCCTTGACTGCGTAAAACCTCAGCAATGGCCAAGCCAGGAAAGATATGTCCGCCGGTCCCACCGGCCATGATCAAGGCGGTAGGACTGCTCATACTCGCCCCCCATGCATCATCAGTCGGTTTTCATAATCCACCCGCAGGACAATCGCCAAGGCAACTAAATTGAGCAAGATGGCCGAGCCGCCATAGCTCATCAGCGGCAAGGTCAGGCCTTTGGTAGGCAAAGCACCCAAGTTCACACCCATGTTGATGAACGCTTGAAAACCAATCCATATACCAACGCCCTGCGCGACCAAGCCAGCAAATACGCGGTCCATGGCAATCGCTTGGCGACCGATAAACATAATGCGTCTGGTCATCCACATAAAGACGCCAATTAAAATCACCACACCCATCAGACCAAATTCCTCGCCTATAACAGCGAGCAGAAAATCGGTATGCGCTTCAGGAAGCCAGTGCAATTTTTCAACACTTCCACCCAAACCCACACCGAATATTTCTCCCCGACCAAAGGCAATCAAGGAGTGGGAAAGTTGATAGCCTTTTCCGAGTGCGTATTTCGCACTCCAAGGATCGAGGTAGGCAAAAATTCGCTCGCGCCGCCATTCTGATAATCCAATGATCAAACCGAATGCGATCAGCAGCACAAAGGCCATCAACACAAACATTCTGGCGTTGACACCGCCTAAAAACAGTATCCCCATGGCGATCACCGCAATCACCAAAAACGCTCCCATATCAGGTTCGGCCAGTAGCAATGAACCCACAATGCCAATGGCCACTCCCATCGGCGTCACGGCAGTAAAAAATTTTTCTTTCACATCCATTTTGCGCACCATGTAACTGGCTGCATACAAGAGTGTTCCGAGTTTGGCCAATTCGGAGGGCTGGAAATTTAACAGGCCTAGGTTTATCCAACGTCTAGCGCCATTGACGCTTTTCCCCATAAAGGGCAGCAGCACCACGATCAATAAAACAATCGAGACAATAAACACCCATGGCGCTGCTTTTTCCCATGTATTCATGGGAATTTGAAATACCAATAAGGCTGCAGTAAACCCTATGGCCAGGGCTATAGAGTGACGCACCAAATACTGAACTTGTGAGAACCCTGTTGACTGCGGCCCATCGTTGAGTGCGATGGATGCGGAATACACCATCACCAACCCCCAAAGCAATAAACTGCCAATCGCCCAAGCCAAGGCTTGATCAAATGCTTTGATTCCTGCGGGAACAGCGCGGGTTCGACCATACTCACGCCCATGCACCCGCACGGGCAATGCGTCGGGTCCTTCACTGGGGGCGCTTGGCCACCAACGCCTCACGCGCTCACCCCAACTGGACAGCACGGCTTGGCTCATGCGTGCCCCTTCTCAAACACCAAGGCGTTGACACACTCACCAAACACGTATCCGCGCTCTTCATAGTTTTTAAACATATCCAAACTTGAACATGCAGGTGAAAGCAATACCGTGTCAGCCGTTTGTGCTTGTTCTTGTGCTTTGGTAACCGCACTGGCCATGTCGCTTGCATGAAGCACGGGGAACGCAACACCTGATAAAACTTTTTCAATCAGTGGGGCATCTTTACCTATCAAAACAACCGCTCGCGCAAATTGTTTCAGTGGTTTAAGCAGTGGGGAGAAATCTTGTGCTTTGCCCTCACCGCCCAAAATCACAACCAGGTTTTTATCTGTTCCCAGACTGCCAAGGGCAGCAAGCGTTGCCGCCACATTGGTTCCCTTGCTGTCATTCACATACTCAATGTCATTGACAACACCCACCGACTGCATGCGGTGCGGCTCACCTCGGTATTCGCGCAATGCATGCAACATGGCGGCCATTCCTGCGCCACAGGTGCTTGCTAAGGCGAGTGCTGCCAGTGCATTGACAGCGTTATGCTGTCCCCGCAAGCGCAATGCATCGGCGGGCATCAATCGTTGAATTTGCAATGACTCTTCTACTTTCCGCTTACCCTCGGTTTCGGGCGCGTTCACACGAACCAGCCATGTCATGCCGTTGATTTGTTCAAGACCATAGTCACCGGCTTGATCGGGCATATCGTTCCCAAAACTGATGATGTGTCTTTGCACCGATTTCTTCTTGATTGAATTTTTGGGCAATAAGGCCTGCACCGCCTCATCATGGCGCGGCATGACAGCAATGGCTTGCTGTCCATACACGCGAGATTTGGCCAGGCCATAACTGGCCATATCTGCATGCCAGTCCAAATGGTCTTGTGTCAGGTTGAGAACACAAGCAGCCGTTGGCTCAAAGCTGTCTTCAGCGTCAAGCTGAAAACTTGACAGTTCCAAGACCCATGCTTGAGGTAACTCTGGTAAACATTGACTTAAGGTATCCAATAAAGTCGGGCCAATATTGCCCGCCATGGCCACACTCAATCCAGCACGCTGCAGCAAAAGTGTAGTCAATGCAGTGACGGTGGTTTTGCCATTGGTCCCAGTGATGGCAATCACTCGCGGATGGTAGGCATGCTCTTTTGCCAAGTGTGCCAAGGCATGTGCAAACAAACTTAATTCCGTGCCTAGCCAGATACCTTTTTGCTTGGCGCCATGCCACACCGCTTGAACTTGCGTGGGGGTCAGTCCTGGGCTTTTGAATATGCCTTGTATGGTTTGATCTTCCAATAGCTCAGCATGGAAGTCCCCATGAATAAAGCTGGCTGACAGACCTTCTGCTCGCAAGCAATCAAGACCTGGCGGGTGTTTGCGGGTATCAACCACTGTGACTTTGGCACCCTGCAACACACACCAACGGACCATGGCCAGTCCTGAGTCGCCAAGACCCAGTATCAAAATGTGCAGATCGGGCAGAATTTTCATCATCACCGCAACTTCAATGTGGACAAACCCACCAAGCACAACAACATGGTGATGATCCAAAACCGCACCACCACCTGTGTTTCTTTCCAGCCAGATTTTTCAAAATGATGATGCAATGGGGCCATCTTCAATATGCGTTTACCCACGCCGTATTTGCGCTTGGTGTATTTGAAATAGCTCACCTGCAACATCACCGACACCGCTTCAGCCACAAAGATTCC
>JABMMR010000142.1 GCA_013205525.1 Burkholderiales bacterium
AGCTGAGTCAGGTCACAACCGAGCGCCTGGCGAGCACAGAAAAAATTAGCGTCGCTGCTCAAACAATGCCAACCCAGTCGCTCCAATGTTCTGATCTGGCGTTCTTTCCAGACCTGCAGGGTCAGCAAACTAGCGGCCAGCCAAGCCTGCACATCAGGCTGTACCCAAGCTTGCAGCAGGGCGACGCCGTGCGCGCCCACTGGCCATGAGGGACACAAGCGTTCCAGAGCGGCGACTTTTTCCTCAGCACCCACCGGCGCTATGGCGTAGGCGGCGCGTACGCCGGTGAGGCCTAGCGCTTTGTTGGGCGACCAGAGTTGCCAGACTTGCGCCAATTGCGTTGAAGTCAAGCTGCAAGCGCCGGTTAACCGCAGGGGTTCGTAGGCGCGGTCGAGCACAAGCGTTGCAGATAACTGGCCCGGCCACGGCCCGTGGGCGATGCCTAAAGGGCTTGAGGGCTCACACGCCCAAACCAGTTGCGCAGCATCGGCCGTGGCAGCCTCAACCAAGCCCCAGGCCTGGGCGGCTTGGGCGTAGTCACCGTAGCTGTGCTCGGGTAGAAAAATTCGGGGCGTTTCGTTGCGTTGGCGACATTGCTGCGCTACGCCGCCGGTGATTCGGAAAATGAATTCACTGGCACTGCCTGCCAACAAGATGCGCGACAGATCAACCCCATGAAACTCGGCCAACTGGCGACGCAGATCGGCGTAAGTGGGGTCAGGGTAATGGCTGGCATCGGCTTCTTGCACCGCCGCCCACGCGCTAGGGCATGGGCCACAGGCGTTGCTGTTGGTGGAAAAGTCAAAGCGCGGAACGCCCAAAGCGTCGGGGCCACCGTGCGTATGCTGGTTCATTTGTCAGCGCCTATAGCTATTAAAGTAACAGCTATCAATGAGATCAATGCGTTTGCTACGAGCACTTTTGAGGCATAAGCAATGGCACGATCCGTGTCATCAACCTGCGGCTCCCGCCCGCCGGCGTTCAGTACATAAACACCTGGTTTGTGCAAACTCACGTTCAAAATAAGCGCCATCGCAGCCATCGGCCAGCCGCTATTGGGCGAAGGCGTGCGGCGCGCTTCAGCACTTAAACGCGTTAGCAGTGAAGCTGCCTTGGGCACAACTTGCTGAGCCATGGTGGGTGCAATAGTTTGCGGGTGAGCCTTGGTTAAAGCTTGAAGCCGGTCAACGCCAACTAGCAAATACGCAGTGATGCGGGCCGGAATCCATGACAAGACATCATCAGCCCGCGCCGCCCACTTGCCTGCCCAAGCCCAGTTTTGCCCTTTGTAGACGCCCGGGTAACCCCACATGGCGTCGGCGGTGTTGGCAAAACGATAAAGCGCGGCGCCCGGCAGACCCAGCAGCACGAACCAGAAAATGGGCGCCACGACGGAGTCATTGAGGTTTTCAGCCAAGGTTTCAATGGCGCTTTCACGCACCTGAGACGCCGTCAACTGGGTGACATCGCGGCTGACCAGCCAGCTCAGGCGTTCGCGCCCTGCGGCCAATGACCCGCCTAGCGAAGGGTTCAGCGCGGCCTCTACCGCCATCACTTCGCTGCGCAACATGGCCCAGGCCAACATAGTTTTAAGCGCCAGTCCCAGACCCAAAGTCGCGAGCAAAGTACCCCAAAAAGGTCCCAGTACGGCAGGCAAATCCAATAATGCAGCTTGCAACGCCCATGACGCTACACAAACGACGGCTGCTCCCGCACACCACATCAAGGCACCAAGCCAAAAACGCTTTAGATCTGGGCTTGTGCTCACCCCGGTGGTGATTGAATGAGTCGTTGGAGCCCCATTTGAGCCTGCTTTTGGGAAAGCCAATGGCGCAAGCCTCAGCCCTGTCCAACCAAGGTAGTTACCCATCCAAACCACCGGGTGCAGACGTGCGGATGGTTCACCCATGTAGTGGTCAATGGCCAGAGCCGCCAGCAAAGCTGCGCCAAAGACCATCACACTGGGGGCAACGCTAAATAGGGAGAGCACGTTTTACCTGTTGAAGTTGTTTGCATGCCGCCAGCGCCGCGACTGCTGCCACGCACCCAACCCCAAAAGCAGTACAACGCCCCACAAAGTTGCAAGGCTATTGACCACAGCAATAGCGGAATTGGAAGCTGGCGCTTGCGGCTCCAGCTTCAGGCCTTTGATG
>JABMMR010000143.1 GCA_013205525.1 Burkholderiales bacterium
CCGACAGCGAGACTGGAAGCTTCATGATTTTTGTTATTGGACTTTTATGTGGCTTGACAGTCAAGCCACATAAAAGTCCAATAACAAAAATCATGAAGCTTCCAGTCTCGCTGTCGGTGTCCGAAGACGACCTCGATTTGGAAAATGTTTTTTCCACTGTTTTTTTCTGTAGAACCTGTAACTGCGATTTGAGTTCATTCATGCCGGCAGCCAAAGCGCCCATGTTTTTTTCCAAACTCTGTTGTGCCGCTTGGTGGTAGGCCTCAATGCTCTTTTCTAGGTGCTCGATAACCTCGTGTTGGTCTTCTTTCAAATTTTCATTGTTTTGACCCAAGCTTTGCGCTATCAATTTATGGATCTCGATCTTTTGTTTTTCAAGTTGAAGCTTGAATTCATCCGGCATGCGCTGTGAATGTTGATGCGCTTCATTTTGAGAAATCAATGCTGCCAATTTCGTGAGCTGACTTTGCAGACTGGTTTGTTGCTCGGCGACTTGGGTGACCAAATGCTCAAGTGGGTTGGGTTGGTTTTGTTGATGGCTTTGTTGCTGTGATGTCAGTGAGATGAAGTCGAGTAACAGCGAGTGTTTTTCAAGGATTTTTTTGATTTCTTGCTGAGTTTGATCAAGGACTTTAGGTCGATCACTGTCTACGGGTGCCGATGTGTCTTTGGCTTTAGGGGGTGGGGCAGGCGCAGGTACCGCGACCAAGGTTTCAACAACGCTGTCTGGCAAGTCAAGGTTGATGTCCCGCATATCAGGCATGTGCTCTGGTGGACTGAGTTTAAAAGTCATTTCATCCACTTGGTGTGCGGCAGTTTCTACAGTGCTCACAGTCGGTGTTGGCGTTGGCGTTGGCGTTGGTTCGAAGCTGACTTCGGCGGCAACGGAGGCTTCTACAGGCTTTGCACTGCGTTTAGCGGGCGCGCCACACTTTCCGCAAAACTTAGCGGTGATTGAGATAGGTTTTCCACATTCAATGCAATCCATAGCGTTACCTAGTTAGTTTTTTCTGATGTGTAAATACGGCAGGGTGAATATTTGCCAGTGACGGCTTGGTTATCTTCACAATCTTTTCTGGCAATTCTTTCAGCATGCTCTGGGCTCTTGTCCGTCACGGCCCCAGCGCAATAAGTGGTTTCTCCATCAAAGCTATAAACAAAAGCTCGGAAAGGTTTGTCTGGGTCTTTTTGATTCATGAAGCGGTCAAAGAGTTTTTTACATTTTCCTAAAAGTGGGGGGCGGTACAAATTGGCCAAGGGTGGCGGATTTTCTCGGTTTTTAAGCGCATCTTCTGCCGCGGTCGTTTCTGTTGGGTTATCTGATTTGGGGAGTTGTTCTGTAGATGCTTTATCATCTTGAAAAGTGGATGGGGGCGTGTCCAGAGGAGATGTCGCCTTATTTAAAGCTTGGGCAGAGCTTAAAAAAGAACGGGAATAGAAGAACAATGGGATGTTGATGGACATCATCAACATCGCCATGATCAAATATTTCGTCATTCCTTTGGTGTTCATTTGTCAAAAAATCCAATAGTTACGAGAGTTTGCAAGCAAGACCTGTTCCAGTTTAATCGGTTTCAAAGTCAGTCACTTGAGCTTTCACAGGTTCAAGTATTGACCAAAAAACGATTTCTGAATTATTAAGTTTTCATTAAATAAGTAAAAAATCGTATTTTTTAGTCGGGTGTGGGTTTATATGCGTATTTTTTTCATTAGAATTGTTTCAAAGAATGAGTGTGCGGTCTTTTTTTAATCCAAAGGTATGACATGGCTGAAACTACCCCATCTGCAAGCAGTTTGACTATTGGTGAAGGTGTCACCTTCACTGGTTCTATCAGTGCACCAGGTCGGGCCACGATCAATGGAACAGTCACCGGCGAAATCACCGTCAACGATTTGCACATTGGTGCAAAAGGCAGTGTCTCTGGCAGCATTGATGCTCGCACCATTGATGTTCATGGCATCTTGGCTCAAAATATTCTTTGTCATGAGCACCTGATGATTCACCGCGATGGTTCTGTTTCTGGCAAGCTCGATTACGCCGAAATTGAGATCGAACGTGGTGGTCAATTTATGGGTCAAATGACTCAGCACCTCTCTGACCCAAGCAATGCTTGAGTTCTTTAAAAGACGGCTCGAAATACCGCACCCCCAGTCTTGATTTGGGAAATTTTTAAGTCGCACAAGTTATTTTGGGCTGATATGTCATCCGTTGAGTGGCTTGGGGCGTTGAACCACCAAGATTGTTAAACCCCTCAGGCCATGAACAAATCGTCCACAGACCCGTTATCTTCCGAATTCGCTCAATCCAATCTGGGCAAAGCGTATGTGCCCTCGGAAAACACCCTCATCCGCAACACTTTCGAGCGTATTCGCAGTCAAATGGCGCAAGAGGCAGAGCAAAAAAGCCGCCCCGTTTCCCGCCTTTACCCCGGCTTACGTGCCCTCAGAGCCTAAGTTCAGCTTTATTTTTAACCCCGTCAAAGGAAAGTCATAGCGGCTTTCCCACTGCTGGCCAGCCTTTAATGGCCACGCGTCCGTCCAAGTCCCCGTCGTAATCACATCCCCCGTCCGTACATCAGGCGCTCCAGGGCATTGCCGCAAGGCCTTCAAAAAATACAGCAAAGCCATCAAGGGGCTGTCAAGCACGTTGCGGGCGTGTCCCGTCTCCACTGTTTTCCCCTCGTGAATCAATTGCAGTGACAAACCCGATAGCAACATGTGCAAAGCCTCGCCGTCAGAGGCCACGTCCCGCACCGCCAAGGGCTTGCCCACCAACAAATGCGCATGCAGTGCGCTGTCGGTCACGGTGTCGGCCACTTTGAAGCGCCAATCAGTGGCATGTGACTGCACGATTTCAAAGCCACACGCCATCCACTCGATAGCCTCAAACAGGCTTTGTACGCTCAGGTCAGCCGAAGGTGTGCGGCGCATGCCAAACACCAACTCTGGCTCTAGGCGGGGCTGGCTCATGCGGCTGATGTCAACAGTGGCCTCGCCATGCGTATTGGCGTAGGTGAGGGTGGTGTCCCACACTGTGCCCCAGATGGGTTCGAACACTTGGTAGCGCTCCCAAATGCTGCGG
>JABMMR010000144.1 GCA_013205525.1 Burkholderiales bacterium
CCATGGGGCCTTTGCCCGTAACTTCACATACACGTGCCATTCAGACACTCCTTGATGTAACAGCCTGCCAACCAAAGTTGTCAGACTTGACCTCGCCAAAAAAGGGGGCGGTAACCCTTGGATGCAATCCTCAGAGCCAAAGATTGTAGCCCGAAACCCTAGGGAGTTGTCGCCAATCCCTTATTGCTCTAAAAAGCGCTGGGCATCCAAGGCCGCCATACAGCCTGTGCCCGCGCTGGTAATGGCTTGTCGGTAAATATGGTCTTGCACATCGCCAGCCGCAAAAACACCGGGGACACTGGTTTGTGTGGCCATGCCTTGCAAGCCGCTTTGGGTGATGATGTAGCCGTCTTTCATGGCGAGTTGGCCTTCAAAAATACCTGTGTTGGGTTGGTGACCGATGGCGATGAAGCAACCGTGAACATCCAAGTCGCGGGTGCTGTTGTCTACAGTGCTTTTCAGGCGCACCCCTGTGACGCCGGAGGGGTCGCCCAGCACCTCATCCAACACACTGTGCAGTTCCAGCACAATTTTGCCGTTCGAAACCTTGTCCATGAGCTTGTCGATCATGATGGCCTCGGCCTTGAATTTATCGCGGCGGTGAATCAAGTGCACCTTGCTGGCGATATTGGACAAGTACAAGGCTTCTTCCACGGCGGTATTGCCGCCACCCACCACACAGCAAACTTTGTCTCGGTAGAAAAAACCGTCGCAGGTGGCGCAACCTGAAACACCGCGGCCCATGAACGACTGTTCGGAGGGCAGGCCGAGGTATTTGGCCGATGCGCCCGTGGCGATGATGAGCGCGTCGCAGGTGTAGCTGCCGCTGTCACCCACCAAAGTGAAGGGCCGCTTTGAAAAATCCACCTGATTGATATGGTCGAAGACCATGTGTGTATTGAATCGCTGTGCGTGCTCTAAGAAACGTTGCATCAGGTCTGGGCCCTGCACGCCATGGACATCGGCAGGCCAGTTATCGACATCGGTGGTGGTCATCAGTTGACCGCCTTGAGCCATACCGGTAATCAGTGTGGGTTGGAGGTTGGCGCGGGCTGCATAAACCGCGGCTGAGTAACCGGCAGGGCCGGAGCCCAAAATAAGTACTTTGCTGTGTTGGGGGGATGTCATGAAATCGATTCGTCTGTAACTAAAGCGTGGGCAAACATTACCGCACGGGAAGTTTCAATTTTAGGCCTTGCAGCCATGGCCCGCTTGCAAGCTCCTGTTAAGCTTGGGTTTTGTCATGACTTACTCATTGCACACACATAACAACACGCGGGAAAAACCTGCCGAAATGACTGGTTTTCAGCGGTTTATCCAAGAAATTGCGCTGGCAGTTGGTTTCGTGGTTTTGGTTTTTTGGCTTTTGGCCATTCTGAGCCATTCCTCGCTTGACCCCGCATGGACAACTTCTGGCGCGAATCCGCATATTCGCAACTGGGGTGGGCGCATAGGTGCTGCCGTCAGCGATTTGTCATTTTTCCTCCTTGGATATTCAGTTTTTTGGTGTTACTTGGCCGGCTTGGTCAGTTGGTTATCTGCTTTGGCCAAACGCTTGCGTACCGAAAATGAGGTGCTGCCCGAAAACCCCATTTGGCGCTTGAGCCGTTGGGCTTTTTGGAGTGGCTTGGTCATGCTGCTCTTGTCAAGCACAGGTTTGGAATTCACCCGTCTTTACCGTTTTGAATCTCAATTGCCTGGTCACCATGCGGGTGGCATTCTGGGTTTTTTGGTGGGCAGTTCGGCCGACAAATGGCTTGGCTTTAATGGCTCGGGTTTGGTTTTCATTGTCTTCATGGTGATTGGTTTGTCTTGGGTGTTTCGTTTCTCTTGGGTTCAAGTCGCTGAAAAAATCGGCTCGGCATTGGATGGCTTTATTGAGCAGCAGCGTGAAAAACGCGAAATTGCACAAGACTTGGCGCTGGGCGAAGCCGCCGCCCGTGCGCGTGAAAAAGACATGGTTTGGGAGCGCGATGAAAATGCCGACATGCCTGTGCATCCGGTGCGTATCGTGGTCGAGCCCGAAACTGCACCCCCCAAAAGTGAGCGTGTGGCGCGGGAGCGGCAAAAGCCCTTGTTCAATGATTTGCCTGATTCGCGTTTGCCTCAGGTCGAATTGCTGGACGCTTCTCAACTCAAGCTAGACCCTGTGGACGCAGAAACGATTGAGTTCACCAGTCGTTTGATTGAGAAAAAATTACGCGACTTCGGGGTTGAAGTCAAAGTGCTGGCTGCCGCACCCGGCCCTGTGGTGACCCGTTATGAAATTGAGCCCGCCACCGGTGTCAAAGGTTCGCAAGTGGTGAATTTGGCCAAAGATTTAGCGCGTTCGCTCAGCATGGTGTCCATACGTGTGGTGGAAACTATCCCAGGCAGAAACTTCATGGCGCTGGAGTTGCCCAACAGCAAACGCCAGACCATACGCCTGAGTGAAATCTTGGGCTCATCGGTGTACAACGAAGCCAAATCCATGCTGACCATGGGCTTGGGCAAAGACATTGGCGGCAACCCCGTAGTGGCGGATTTGGCCAAAATGCCGCATGTCTTGGTGGCGGGTACCACGGGTTCGGGCAAGTCGGTGGGTATCAACGCCATGATTTTGTCTTTGCTCTACAAAGCCGAAGCGCGCGACGTGCGCATGCTGATGATTGACCCCAAGATGCTGGAGATGTCTGTTTATGAAGGCATTCCGCATCTCTTGGCGCCGGTGGTCACCGACATGCGCCAAGCCGCCAATGGTTTGAATTGGTGTGTGGGTGAAATGGAGCGCCGCTATAAATTGATGAGCAAGCTGGGTGTTCGAAATTTGGCGGGCTACAACCACAAGCTCGATGAAGCGCGTGAGAGCGGTGTGTCTTTGACCAATCCCTTCAGTCTCACACCAGACGATCCCGAGCCGCTTGACCGTTTGCCGCATATCGTGGTGGTGATTGATGAGTTGGCAGATTTGATGATGGTTGTTGGTAAAAAAATCGAAGAGCTCATTGCCCGTTTGGCGCAAAAGGCGCGGGCAGCTGGCATCCATTTGATTTTGGCCACCCAACGCCCAAGCGTGGACGTCATCACCGGTTTGATTAAAGCGAATATCCCCACCCGCATCGCTTTTCAGGTGAGCAGCAAGATTGACAGCCGCACTATTCTTGACCAAATGGGTGCTGAAGCATTGCTCGGCATGGGAGACATGTTGTATCTGCCTAGCGGCACGGGTTTCCCCATACGCGTGCACGGTGCCTTTGTCAGTGACGACGAAGTGCACCGCGTAGTGAGTTATTTGAAGACCCAAGGCGAGCCCAATTACATCGAAGGCGTGCTCGAAGGCGGCACGGTGGAGGGTGGCGCTGAAGGCCCCGATTTGTTTGGCGATATATCGGGAGAAAAAGACCCGCTTTACGACCAAGCCGTGGAAGTGGTGTTGAAGAACCGCAAGGCCAGTATTTCCTTGGTTCAACGGCATTTGAAAATTGGTTACAACCGCGCTGCGCGTTTGGTGGAGGACATGGAAAAAGCGGGCTTGGTGAGTTCCATGAGTTCCAATGGGCAACGCGAAATTTTGGTCCCTACACATTCAGAATGAACAAGAAACTGCGTTTTACTTTCGCTGCACTCCTGCTGCTGAGCATGGGGGTGGTGCATGCCGACAGCTTGGACACCTTGGCGCAGTTTTTAAAATCTACCCGCAGTTTGCGTGCTGACTTTGTGCAAGTGGTGGTCGCTCCTGCCAAAGAAGGGCGACCCGCCAAGCCCAAAACCTCATCGGGCGTGTTTGCTTTCATTCGACCCAGTGTGTTTCGCTTTGATTACAGCAAACCCTATGTGCAAAACATCGTGGCGGATGGTCAACAGTTGTGGCTGTTTGATGCCGACTTGAACCAAGTGACTGTGCGCAACCAAGCGCAAACTTTAGGCAGTACGCCGGCTGCATTGATTGCTTCGGCCCAAGACTTGGCCAGCTTGGGTAAAGATTTCAACTTGAAGGCCGCGCCTTCGCAAGAGGGGCTTGACTGGGTGCTGGCCACGCCCAAAACCCAAGACACCAGCTTGCAAACCATACGTATTGGTTTGCGAACCGATGCGGGGCAGGTGGTATTGAGCCAGCTAGACATCATCGATGCTTTTGGCAATCGGTCTCTCATTCGTTTTGAGCGAGTTGAATTAAACCCCAGCAATTTAACCCTAACGCAATTTGTTTTTGTTCCGCCCAAAGGTGCGGATGTGGTGCGGCCTTGACCCACACCCCCTTGGCCGAGCGCCTGCGCCCGCGCAGCTTGGGGGAGGTAATTGGTCAGCAGCAAATCTTGGGCGAGGGCATGGCGCTGCGCGTGGCTTTCGAGTCGGGACAGCCGCACAGCTGCATTTTGTGGGGGCCACCTGGGGTGGGCAAAACCACCATCGCACGGCTCATGGCCGACGCTTTTGACGCGCAATTTTTAGCCATCAGTGCGGTGCTCGGCGGCGTGAAAGACATTCGCGAAGCGGTAGAGCAAGCCCAAGCGGCA
>JABMMR010000010.1 GCA_013205525.1 Burkholderiales bacterium
TGTGATGGCGGGCTGAATCACTTCGCGCATAAAGGCTTGGTGCGCCTGTTGGGCTTGAAGCAAGCCGCGCTCGCGCATCGCTTCGGTGGCAAACCGCACGTATGCATGAATGTCCAAGCACCCCGCGTTGTAGTCGGCATAAAAAGCGTCATTGCGTTGCTTAAAACTCTTTCGATCAACCCAACCCAACTTCAAGGTGAACTCGCCCCAGGATTGGTCTGAGTCCAATGGCAACAAGGTTTGGTCTAAATCGAACAAGGCCAATTTCATACGCTTAACTCTCGTCGAGCATGGCTCGAAGCAAAGGGATGGTGAGGGGGCGCTGGGTTTGCAAAGCAAACGCGTCCAAGCGGTGCAGCAAATCGATCAAGTGGCCCAAATCGCGGCTGAACCGTGTGAGCATGTAATCCAATAAATCGGTGTTCAAGGTCATGCCCAGCATCTGCGCATGTCGCACCAAAACCGCACGACGCTCGTTTTCGCCCAGCACCTGCAGGTGAAACACAAGGCCCCAGCCCAAGCGGGTACGCAAGTCCTCGCGCAAAGGCAAATCCTTGGGAGGCAACAAACCCGCGGCCAGCACCCATGGCTGGCGCAGTGGGCCCGGGGTCGCCGCGCCCACAAACCAGTTAAAAGCCGCATGTTGCTGCACCGCGCTGTAAGCATCGACATCGTCCATCAACAGCACGTCCCAGTGGGCGTTGAATGCGGGCGGTTCTGCAAGGCTGGCGTCCATCCAACCCACTTGATGGCCTTGCGAAGTGATGGCCTGTGCCACAGCACTCAGCAGATGGCTTTTGCCACAAGCTTGCTCACCCCATAGGTAAGTGGGCACCGGCGAACGGGTGTTGCCGGCCAACCAAAGCTGCAGATGCTCCAGCGCTGCTGCGTTGTGGCCGGGCTCAAAATTTGAAAGCGTGGGGCCCACATCGACCCCTATATCCAAAGCAATTTGCCTCATGCGGGTCTAGCCTGCATACAAACGGCTGCCCAAATAACGCTCGCGCAAGCGCCTCAAGGCAACCAACAAGACCGCACTGGCGGGCAAAGCCATCAGCACACCGACAAAGCCCAGCAACTGACCAAAGGCCAGCAAAGCAAAAATCACCGCCAAGGGGTGCAAGCCTATACGCTCACCCACCAAGCGAGGCGTCAGCACAAAACTTTCAAGCAACTGCCCCAAACCAAAGACCACCACCAGCATGACGGTGGCTTGCATGGGCGCCATTTCTAAAAATCCAGACAAAGCCGCCAGCAGCAAGCCAAGGCCAAAGCCCACATACGGCACAAACACCGCCAAGCCGGTGAAGATGCCGATGGGCCAAGCCACCGACAGGCCAAACAAAGACAGGCCGACAACGTAATACACCGCCAAAATAAGCATCACCACCAACTGCCCGCGCAAATACTCACCCAGCACCGCGTCGGCCTCTTGCACAAAACCATCCACCGAGACCTTGGCTTTCATCGGCACCCATTCGCGCAGCTGCGCGACGGCCACATGACCATCCATCAACAGGTAATACAAGACCACCGGAATCAGCACCAAATTGCCCACCACCGCCAACGCCACGCTGCCACCGATGCGCAATGAAGCCATTAAAGAGCTAAAGGCGCTGTCAGACAGGCCATCGGCATTTTGGGCTAGCCACGCTTTGAGGGCTTGGGCATCTAATTCAATGGAAAAGCCCCAGCTCAGCAAGACAGGCTCTAGTTGCGCTTTGATCGCATCTAACAAAAGCGGCAATTGCATTTGTATGCGTGCGGCTTCTTTAAAAAGCACCGGCACCACCAAGGCCACCACCGCCAGCAAAATCCCTATGAAAGCGGTCTCGCATACCAGCACCAACAAGCTTTTGGGCAAGCCCTCGCCCAGCCATTGCTGCAAACGCTGCACCACCGGCGACAGCACATAGGCCATGACCGCTGCAATTAAAAACGGGGTCAAAACAGGCAGCAGCCACCACAGCACACATGCGAGCAATGCCGCTATGGCCAACCAAGCGGCATACAGTCGGTAATCAGGGGAAGTAGACATCAGCTGGTGTGAGACCCGGCATTTAGAATGCGCCATTCTATCGACCCGACCCTTTAGCGCATTTGCGCCCCTGATATATGAACACTCCCCTTTCCTACAAAGACGCTGGCGTTGACATCGACGCCGGCGATGCCTTGGTTGAACGCATCAAGCCTTTGGCCAAAAAAACCATGCGCGAGGGTGTGTTGGCCGGCATTGGCGGCTTTGGCGCTTTGTTTGAGGTGCCCAAAAATTACAAAGAACCGGTGCTGGTCAGCGGCACCGATGGCGTGGGCACCAAGCTCAAGCTGGCTTTTGAGTGGCAGATGCACGACACCGTCGGCATTGATTTGGTTGCCATGAGCGTCAACGATGTGCTGGTGCAAGGCGCCGAGCCACTGTTTTTCCTTGACTACTTTGCCTGCGGCAAGCTCGATGTAGACACCGCTGCTGCGGTGGTCGGGGGCATCGCCAAAGGCTGCGAGCTGTCGGGCTGCGCACTGATTGGCGGCGAAACCGCTGAGATGCCCGGCATGTACCCAGCCGGTGAGTACGACTTGGCGGGTTTTGCGGTGGGTGTGGTGGAAAAGTCGCTGATCCTCACAGGCAAAGACGTGAAAGCCGGTGACGTGGTGCTGGGCTTGGCTTCTAGCGGCGTGCATTCCAATGGCTTTAGCTTGGTGCGCAAATGCATAGACCGAGCGGCAGCGCATCTACCTGCCACTTTGGATGGTCAGCCCTTCAAGCAAGCGCTGATGGCCCCCACGCGGCTGTATGTGAAGTCGGTGCTGGCGGCCTTAAAAGTGCACCCCATCAAGGCCTTGGCGCATATCACCGGTGGCGGTTTGACAGAAAACATCCCCCGTGTATTGCCAGACAACTGCGCCGCGCACTTAAAGCGCAACACTTGGCCACGCACAGAGTTGTTCACTTGGCTGCAAACCACCGCAGGCATTGACGAGGCCGAAATGTGCCGCACCTTCAATAACGGCATTGGCATGGTGTTGGTGTTGGACCCACAAGCCGCCGATGCCTGTGCCAAAACCTTGACCGACTTAGGCGAGCAGGTGTTTCAAATAGGCGTAATTGCAAACAAAGGCGTTGGCGCGGCCGTGGTGATTTCTTAAGCCGTCACTGCGAGGCCACAGGCCCAAGCAATCTACTACGGCAACAACACCGCCAAGCGTGCCTGCACTTTCAGTAGCCGTGCATCATCGCCTTGGCGGCGGTAAATTTCATGCAAATTGCGCAGCATGCGAGCGATGATTTCGCGGGGCAAGGCGGCCTCGAGATGAAAGCCCAAGGTGTCGTCGGAAATCGCATAGGGCGGGCTCAACTTGCTGCCGGGCAGCCAAGGGATAAGGCGCTCGCACAGCTCTTCACGGCTCAAAGACTCGCCGCTGAAA
>JABMMR010000145.1 GCA_013205525.1 Burkholderiales bacterium
GCATGGACATAACAACCGGCCCCCCATGGCCTTGTAGCTCTAAAACATCTTCACCGGTGTAACTGTGTGGGCTTGGAAAAAATAAAGCTAAAACCTGATCCAACACTTGCGCGTGCGCATCTTTTAACAAGATCAAATGCGCGCGTCTGGGTTCTAGCGTTTGTTGACAGAGTGCGTTGGCGAAATTTTGCAGACTCTTGCCGCTGATGCGAAGCACACCCACCGCACCCTTGCCAGGTGCTGTGGCAATGGCGATGATGGGTGCATCGCGCTCGCTGAGCATTGCTTAATTTATAACGCCAAGCTGTTTGTTGATCATCCACTGTTGGGCAATCGACAAAATATTGTTGGACAACCAATACAGCACCAATCCGGATGGGAAAAAGAAAAACATCACGCTAAAAGCCAAGGGCATCATCCACATCATCTTGGCTTGAATCGGGTCGGGTGGGGTGGGATTGAGCCAAGTCTGCACCAGCGAGGTTGCCGTCATCAAAATAGGCAATAAACCGATGGGGACACCAAACCAAATACCAAATGCGGTGTCTGGTGCGGCCAAGTCATGTATCCATCCCACCCACGGCGCGTTGCGCATTTCAACTGAAGACAATAAGACCCAGTACAAAGCAATAAAAAATGGGATTTGTACCGCGATTGGCAAACACCCGCCCAAGGGATTGACTTTTTCCTCGCGGTAAATTTTCATCATCTCGGTTTGCATTTGCTGAGGGTTGTCTTTCAAGCGCTCGCGCATTTCCATGATTTTGGGGTTGATCGCTTTCATTTTCCCCATGCTTTTATAGGCTTGTGAGTTCAACCAATAAAAAGCGAGCTTGAGCAAAACCACCAAGGCAACAATCGACCAACCCCAGTTGCTAATGTATTTGTTTAACTCGTAGAGCAACCAATACAGTGGCTTAGACAAAATCGTGAGAAATCCGTAGTCTTTCACCAACTCCAGGCCTGGGTAAATGTTTTCCAGTGTTTTCTCTTCTTGGGGCCCTACAAACAATTTCACTTGATGTGTTTGTTTGCTCTCATTGGCCTGTGCGGACAAGGGCACAACCATGCCAACTGAATAAAGGTTGTTGTCGATTTTTCTGGCATATAAGTCGCGCGGTTGTGCGTCGTCCATCAACCAAGCCGAGGCAAAGTAGTGCTGCACCATAGCCACATAGCCAAGATCGGATTTTTTTTCAAAATCGGCTTTGTCTTTTTCTATGTCTGAAAACTCAATTTTTTGGTATTTTTTTGCGTTCGTGTAAACCGCAGGCCCGGTGAAAGTAGAGTAAAAAGCAGACTCTCCCTCGGGTTTATTGCCATCTCGCACAAGTTGAACATACACCTGGGGCGAAATACTTTGTCCCGACTGGTTGACGATCTCGTGTTGAACCAACAGCAGATAGCTGTTTTTGTTCACGGTGTAGGTTTTGATGAGCTTGACGCCACTCGAGAGGTCTGACTCAAAGCGCAAAAGCAAGCTGTCTTCGCCGTCCTTGAATTTGGGAGGGCTTGTGAGGCGCATAAGCGTTTGATGGCTTGGCCAGCTAGCGCCTGCTGGAGCGCCGACCAAGCCGGTCTGCGCCAAATACATACGCTCCTTAGAGCTGTCCATCAGCAGCACATTGCTGCCTGGGTGATGCACATCTTTGTGCTTGAGTAACTCCACGCGCGTGAGACTTGCACCTCTGGTGTCAAAGCTCAATTTCAAAACATCGGTTTGAACTTCTACGATTTCACTGGCCAAGGACGTTGTGTTCGTGGCGCGCTCGGTGGGCAAACCTGACAGCACATCGCCTGCCGCAGGGCTTGGGGTGGCGCTGGGTGTGGGGCTGGGCGCAGGCGTGGCCGCTGTCACCGCAGGTGGAGTGGCGCTTGGGAAAAAAGTGGGGCGGTTGCCGTTATGCAATTGCCACTGGTCCCACAACATGACCAATGAAAACCCAAAAACAACCCAAAGAATGGTGCGGCGAATATCGTTCATGGTGAGTCTGCAATCGAGGTCGAAGAGGTGGATAAAGAAGTGCTTTGGCCGCTCACAGAGGGGGGCACGGGAACGGGGTCATAGCCCCCGTCACACCAGGGGTGGCAACGACTTAAGCGGCGCAGCGTTAGAAAACTTCCCTTGGCCGCGCCGTGATGGTGTAGAGCGTCCAAGGCATAGGCTGAACAGCTTGGCATGAATCGACAAGCAGACCCCAGCCAAGGGCTGAGCATGAGACGATAGCCTTTGACCAGCAAAACCAACATTCGCTGCATCATGGCGCAACCATATGTTGCAGCAGTTGATTCAATTCGGTTCTGACCGCGATGCGTAAGCGCAGCGAGCTTGCGCTGATAAAACTTTGCTTATCGAAGCTTTTTCGCAATCGAATCACTCGGTCTGCATCAGGTAGGTGCGCCCATTGTTCTGGGCCTAATGCATAAATTTGCCGCTTGATGAGGTTGCGCGTCACAGCTTTGCTGGCCCAGCGCTTGGGGACCACTGCGCCAATGCGGCTGGCTGTCGTGCTATTTTGCTGATGCAAGGCGAAATGCGAGGTACGCGCAACAATGCCCGCGGCCATCACAGCATCAAAATCGGCGCGCAATGTCAGTTTGTCCACGAGACGAAACAAGTGGCGCTGTAACCAAGCAACAAGCGCTTAAACAGCTAAGCGCTTGCGGCCTTTGGCACGACGCGCATTGATCACAGCGCGTCCTCCGCGGGTTTTCATGCGCACCAAAAAGCCATGGGTGCGCGCGCGGCGGGTTTTAGAAGGTTGGTAGGTGCGTTTCATTTGAAGTCACTAAATGCGTCGAAGAAACCTTGCATTATCCCTCAACTCAAGGTCTTCACCAAGCTTTCTTCATGTAAAGCAAGAAGAAGTTGAGGATTAGCTATTTATTTTTTCTCGCCTGTGGATAAATTTTTGATAAAGCGGCTTAACAAGCGCTTAAAATATTTGTTATCCACACATTGGTTAAAGATTGAATACGCCACCGCCTCCACAGACCACACAAGCCGCTTTGCCCGATGCCGGTCATGCGCTGTGGCAGGCTTGCGTGGACCAATTGGCGCAAGAATTGCCCGAACAACAATTCAATACTTGGATAAAACCGCTGAATGCCAGCTTATCCGAAGATTTCTCCCGCATCCATATCGAAGTGGCCAATCGTTTCAAATTGGATTGGATCCGCGCCCAATACGCAGGTCGTCTGTCTGCGCTTTTGCAGCAAATCTATGGCCAACCTATACAAATTGATTTTTTGCTTGCCACCAAAGAAATGCCGCTGCGCGTGGCCGCGCCCCGCGTTCTGATGGAGCCCGAGGATTTGGGCGTATCGGCAGGTTCAGTCAGCGATTCGGTCACCAACGGTTTTAAAAACCGAATCAACACCAGTCTTTGTTTTGATAATTTGGTTGAAGGCACCGCCAACCGCATGGCACGCGCCGCAGCTATGCATGTGGCGAATGTGCCAGGACAACTTTACAACCCTTTGTTTATTTATGGTGGCGTGGGCTTGGGCAAAACTCATTTGATGCATGCGGTGGGCAATCAATTGCTGCTGAATCGCCCAGACGCCAAGGTTTTGTATATACATGCTGAGCAGTTTGTGTCTGATGTTGTCAAGGCCTATCAGCGCAAAACATTTGATGAATTCAAGCACTATTACCACTCCTTAGATTTGTTGCTGATCGACGATGTGCAGTTTTTTGCCAATAAAGACCGCACACAAGAAGAGTTTTTCAACGCTTTTGAGGCATTGCTAACCAAAAAGTCGCATATCGTCATGACCAGCGATACCTATCCCAAGGGCTTAGCTGATATCCATGAGCGTTTGATTTCGCGATTTGATTCTGGTTTGACAGTTGCCATAGAACCGCCCGAGCTTGAAATGCGTGTGGCTATTTTGATTGCCAAAGCTCGCAGCGAAGGGGCCGACATGCCCGAAGAAGTTGCTTTTTTCGTGGCGAAAAATGTGCGCTCCAATGTACGTGAATTAGAAGGCGCTTTGCGCAAAATTTTGGCGTACTCACGGTTTAACCAAAAAGAAGTTTCAATTCAACTCGCCAGAGACGCACTGCGTGACCTTTTGTCTATTCAAAATCGTCAAATTTCAGTTGAAAACATACAAAAAACCGTGGCAGACTATTACAAGATCAAAGTGGCGGACATGTATTCCAAAAAACGCCCCGCCTCCATCGCCAGACCACGTCAAATTGCCATGTATTTAGCCAAAGAACTCACCCAAAAAAGCTTGCCCGAAATAGGTGAATTGTTTGGTGGACGCGACCACACCACGGTTTTACATGCGGTTAGAAAAATTTCAGGTGAACGACAAACATTGAGTGAGCTCAATCAGCAGCTGCATGTACTTGAACAAACCCTGAAAGGATAAAACCAATGGCTTATCTTGCAAACCCTGTGCACAGTTTTCGCATAAACCTCGGGTTATCCACAGGCCAAGTCAGATTTGGAAAGTTATCCCCTTTTGACTTAGCCGCTGCAGCCTTGTTTCTCACATGGTTTGAAGGTCATCAAGTTGTTGAAATAAAGGTGGAAAATACGGTTTTCCACAGATGAAGCCGTCCCTTATCTACTACAACTATTGATATATAAAGATTTTAAAGAAGAGGATGACATGATTGTTTTGAAAGCGAGTCAAGAAAATATAGTTGCTGCTTTGCAATCGGTGGTAGGTATTGTGGAGAGGCGTCACACCTTGCCTATTTTGGCCAATGTGATGATTCAAAAAACGCCCCATGCGATTCAACTGACCAGCAGTGATTTAGAGATTCAAATTCGCACCGAAGCCGATTTAGGTGGCGACAATTCAAACTTCACGACCACCGTGGGTGCGCGTAAATTGATGGATATTTTGCGCTCCATGCCAAACGATCAAATGGTCAGTTTGGAGTCTCAGCAAAACAAACTGATTCTCAAAAGTGGCAAGAGTCGTTTTACTTTGCAAACCTTGCCAGCGGAAGATTTTCCGTTGGTCCAAGAGTCCGTCAACTTTGGACCCATGTTCAGTATTCCGCAAAAGACTTTGAAAGAGCTGTTGCATCAGGTGTCTTTTGCCATGGCGGTTCACGATATACGCTATTACTTGAACGGTATTTTGTTTGTGGCAGAAGGCAAGCAACTTAGTTTGGTCGCTACTGACGGTCACCGCTTGGCCTACACCTCAGCCACATTGGAAGTGGAAGTGCCTAAGCAAGAAGTTATTTTGCCGCGCAAAACCGTACTCGAATTGCTGCGTTTACTCAGCGACAAAGAGGGCATGATTGACATGCAATTTGCCAACAACCAAGCCAAGTTCAAGTTTGAAGGCAAAGAATTTGTGACTAAGTTGGTCGAAGGTAAGTTCCCTGATTACAACCGCGTTATTCCTAAAAACCATAAAAATGCAGTCACCTTAGGCCGAGTGAGTTTACTCAACACCTTGCAAAGAACCGCCATTTTGACCAGTGATAAGTTCAAAGGTGTTCGCATCAATTTAGACACCGGCATGTTGCGTGTGGCGGCCAGCAACGCCGAGCAAGAAGAAGCTATAGACGAAATTGAAATCGACTATGTGGGCGACAGCATAGAAATCGGTTTTAACGTGACTTATTTAATCGATGTACTTACCAATATGTCGCAAGACATGGTTCGCATGGATTTGGCCGACTCCAACAGTTCGGTATTGGTCACTATGGCTGAAAATCCTAGTTTCAAGTACGTTGTTATGCCCATGCGCATTTAATGCTTTGTATTTTTTTTGTGCTTAAAGCACTGTGAATTGAGTTATGAATCCCCTACAAGACTTACCAGAAGATGGTGAAAAGCCATCAATGCCTTTGGCAGATCAGTCCTATGGCGAAAACGCCATTCAAATCCTAGAGGGTTTAGAAGCCGTTCGTAAACGCCCAGGCATGTACATTGGCGACACCTCTGATGGCACGGGCTTGCATCATTTGGTGTTTGAGGTGGTCGACAACTCGATTGATGAGGCGCTGGCGGGCCACTGCGATGACATCGTGGTCACCATCCATTCAGATAACTCCATCAGCGTCACTGACAACGGCCGTGGCATCCCCACGGGCGTGAAGATGGACGATAAGCACGAACCCAAACGCAGTGCTTCAGAAATTGCGCTGACCGAATTGCATGCGGGCGGCAAGTTCAATCAAAACAGCTACAAGGTATCTGGCGGCTTGCATGGTGTGGGTGTTTCCTGCGTCAACGCATTGTCCAGATGGTTGCGTTTGGTTGTGCGTCGAGATGGCAAGGTTCACACCATCGAGTTCGCCAAGGGCTTTGTGCAAAACCGCTTGATTGAAGTGATTGAGGGCGTTGAAGTCTCTCCCATGCGCATCACCGGCGCCACCGACAAACGCGGTACCGAGGTGCATTTCTTACCCGACACCGATATCTTCACGCAGAACCATGATTTCCATTACGAAATTCTTAGCAAGCGCCTGCGCGAACTCAGTTATTTGAACAACGGTGTGCGTATCCGTTTAATGGATGAGCGTACGGGCAAAAATGACGACTACTCCGGTGCTGGCGGTGTGGCAGGTTTTGTGCAGTTCATCAACGCGGGTAAAAAAATTCTTCACCCTAATGCTTTTTATGCCGAGGGCGAGCGCCCTGCAGAAACCTATGGCGGCATTCCTGGTACCCATATTGGTGTTGAAGTCGCCATGCAATGGAATGATGGTTACAACGAGAGCGTGCTGTGTTTTACCAATAACATTCCTCAGCGCGATGGTGGTACGCATTTAACCGGTCTGCGTGCGGCAATGACGCGGGTGATCAACAAATACATTGAAGAACACGAGTTTGCTAAAAAGGCCAAAGTAGAGGTGACCGGCGACGATATGCGCGAGGGCTTGTGCTGCGTTTTATCGGTCAAAGTACCCGAGCCCAAGTTCAGCAGCCAAACCAAAGACAAGCTGGTGTCTAGCGAGGTTCGCGCGCCTGTAGAAGATATTGTGGGCAAGGTGCTGGGTGACTATTTGCAAGAGCGCCCCATCGATGCCAAGATAATTTGCGGCAAGATCATTGATGCTGCGCGTGCCCGCGAGGCAGCGCGCAAAGCGCGTGAGATGACGCGGCGCAAAGGCGTGCTTGATGGCATGGGCTTGCCCGGCAAGTTGGCCGACTGCCAAGAAAAAGACCCCGCACTGTGTGAAATCTACATCGTTGAGGGCGACTCGGCTGGTGGTTCAGCCAAGCAAGGGCGCGACCGAAAGTTTCAAGCTATTTTGCCCCTGCGCGGGAAAATTTTGAACGTTGAAAAAGCGCGTTACGAAAAGCTGCTGACCAGCAACGAAATCTTGACCCTTATCACTGCGCTTGGCACCGGCATTGGCAAAGTAAGCGCCGAGTCGGGTAAGTCGGGCACAGACGACTTTAATATCGACAAACTGCGCTACCACCGCATCATCATCATGAC
>JABMMR010000146.1 GCA_013205525.1 Burkholderiales bacterium
AAAGCGTTCGGGTACGCGGCTGACCCATTGCGAGCCCAACCAAATGCCAGGAACAGAACCTATCAGCAAAAGGCCCAATAACTGCCAATCGACGGTGCCTAAAGTGGCATGGCCCAAGCCTGCCACCAAGGTAAGCGGCACAGCGTAAGCGATGTCAGCCGCGACTATGCGGTACAGCGGTAACTGGGGGTAGAGAAGCATCAGAACAGTCACACCAATGGCGCCTGCGCCTACCGAAGTGAGGGTGACCAATATGCCAATCACCGCACCAAACAAGATGGGCAATAGGGGGTACTTAGTTTGATCGGCTGGGCGCTCAAGGCTGGCCTCATCAAGCACTTGAATATGGCGCGGGCCGCGAATCGCTTTGTACAAAGTAGCAGCTGCCGTTAGCATCAAGGCAATACCCAAGGTGAAGGTGATGGCCTTTTGAACCACAGGGTTGGAGGCACCCAAGTCGTGCAAAACCCACAAGGTGAGAAGCGATGCAGGCACACTGCCTGCGCTTAGGCTGAACACCAAGCGCCAAGGAATGATGCGCTGGCGTGCAAAGTTGAGCATGCCGCCAAACTTCGTGCCTGCGGCAAAAAGCAAATCGGTGCCCACCGCCAATGCGGGCTTGATGCCAAAGCCAAAAATCAGCAAGGGCGTCATCAGCGAGCCCCCGCCTACGCCGGTTAAGCCCACGATCAGGCCCACCACAAAGCCCGACAAGATAAATGCAAATTCGTTCATAAGGGCGCGACTGTACTGTTTGGATATATAGAACCCAACTATTTTTTAGTTTTAGCTATATGCAATTTGGCTATAACTGATCAACAGTGAGCGTTATTTATTTGTTCCGCAAGTTGCTCTGCGCATTGCATTGCCAAGGTAAGGCCCCGCGACCCCAATGCTGTCAACACATACCAATCAGGCAGTTTCACGGCATCCAACGCACGGGCGATAGGCACGCGGTTGACAGAGGTACAGCGAACACCAGCCCAGCCGCCAAGGCTGTCGGCGGTTTGCCATTTGCTGCGAAGCGCTTGGGCGGCTTGTGGCAAAAGTTGCTCTAACTTTTCAAAATTACTGGCGTGGTCAAGCGCAGTCACCACAGTGTTTGCTTGGCCTCGGTGAAACGTGGCACCGCTGTACCACGCCAAGCCCTGCGGTGTAGGCACATGGCTGACAAAACCGCCGTAACCATTTACCGCAAACGGTGGGAATAATTTGGCTTGTTCAGCGTCATGCAAGCCCCAACTGATTTGACCCGCCACGGGGACCAAAGGCAATTCAGGTGCATCCGACAGTTCTGCCAAAAAGTCGCTGGTGTGTGCGCCCAAGGCCAGCACCACCGCGGGGTAGCCCAAGGCTTGCATCTCTTTTGCCTGCAGACATTGCCCGCCATGAAAATGGACAGAGGGATGGTTGAGCAGCGCCTTGATGAGTGGGGCGGGCTTGATCCACGCGCCAGGGGCTTGCCACAACTGTTCGTGCGCATTGATCTCGCTTAAGCCAGCTTGCGCCAATTGCAAATCTGTAGGCGTTTGTACCCAGCCATGCCACACGCTGTCCCTCTCGATCGGTTGCCAGATTTTTTTCTTGGTGTGACCGTCTAAGCGGCGCTCAAGCACACCGCAGTCCAGCCAGTCTTGGCCTTTGACCAAATGCTGTTCGGCAAAGGTTCGAACTTTCAACAAGCCTTCCCGTGTGAGTTTGGACATGGGGTTGTCATCCACCGACACATGGCAAGACAAAACGCCTATAGGCACGCCCGATGCGCCTGCGGCAGGCGAGGTGGCTTGATCGAACACGTCTACTTGCCAACCCTTGTCAGCCAAGGCGCGTGCCATGGTTGCACCGGCAATACCTGCGCCCACCACCAAGCAGTGGCGAGAAGCGGTCACCGCTTAGGCAGCAGTTGGCGGGACGTAGCCTTGTGCGGCATCGGCACCGTCGCCAAAGAAATGGTTTTCCATCTGGCGCGCAAGGTATTGGCGGGCGCGTAAGTCAGCAAGGTTCAGGCGGTTTTCATTCACCAACATGGTTTGGTGTTTCAGCCAAGCCGCCCATGCGTCTTTGCTGACGTTCTCCCAAATGCGTTTGCCTAAGTCGCCAGGGTAGGGCGGGAAGTCCAGACCTTCGGCCTCTTTTTCAAGCTTGATGCAGTGGACGGTACGTGCCATGTTTTTCCTCTGAGGGGTTTCTGTAAAGGCTTGACTTTAGCAAGCTTTGTTGCAGGGTTTTGAACACAAGGGTATTGGCGAGAAAAGCAAAAGCGCTAGACTGAATACTTCACAAACGGGTTCATTTCATGTTTTTGACTTTTATGCGTTCGCTCTCTCCTCGCATCACTTGGGGCTTGGTGGCCTTGGCGTGGATCGCTATGTTTGCATTTGGCCTATATTTGCAACATGTGGTGGGCTTGGAGCCTTGCCCCATGTGCATCGTGCAGCGCTACGCCATGACAGGTGTCGCCATGGTTGCCTTGGTTGCGGTGTTTTGGCACCAAGGGTGGCGCGGTCATGTGATGGCTGCCTTGGGTTCGGTACTGTCTTTGGGCGGCGCGTTTGTGGCGGCCCGTCAAAGTTGGTTGCAGTGGTACCCGCCCGAAGTGCCCAGTTGCGGGCGAGACTTTTACGGCATGGTTGAATCTTTTCCGCTGCAAAGGGCGATACCCATGATTTTTCGGGGCGGCGGTGACTGCTCTAAAGTGGACTGGACTTTTCTAGGTGGATCCATCGCCAATTGGTCTTTCGTGGCGTTCATGGCGACGGCGGTCTGGTTGCTGGTATTTGCGGTCTTGCGCTACCAAGACCGACTTCAATCCCGAAGGGTTGGATGACAGTTTGCGAAATGCATTCTCAGCATCTGTTTGCAACTGGTCTAGCTTGTAAGTGATCCAACCGCAGGCAAACCAAGCGCTGGGTTGAGAGTCTCTGAGTACAGTGAATTTTTCTTGCGCATTGGTCAAATCATTCATCTCACCCAATATGTTTTGTACCTTGGAAAGATCTCTCAAGTAAGGCTTGAGTTGTTTGTGCGCCAGCAGGGCATCGGTAAATTGCAAGGCATACCTTAGTTTTTTGACCCTTTTACGCAATTCATGTCTTGCCTCTGTGCCCAACGCCGCAAAATGTAAACCTTCTTTCAAAATCTTGCGGTGCCACTGCCTAAGCTTGGGCAGGATAATTTTTGTCAGCCTTTGCGGATGCACGCTTTGAATCGACATGCCAGACGAAGGCGCGGGGGAATGGACAAACGCACTCATCTGCACCAGCCAAGATTGAAACAAGGTATCTTTCGCTACCGAGCTTGAGTGATCTTCAACCACCTGTTCTGGCAAAGTCAGGGCTGGTTGTCCAGCCTCAAGCAGCAAAGGTAGCAAATCATTCAAAAGCACATTGTTGTCACGCGAACCCCCCAGCAAGGCAAAGTATTTTTTAATGCCATCTCTTTGCACCTGCGTAGGCAATTCGCACAGGTCCTTGAACAAGGACCAGGCTGTGCGCATTCTGCGAATGCCCACACGCAACTGATGCACATGCTCAGTGGTGTCAAGCGCATGAATGCCCAGGGTGTCGATGTGTGCCAGCACAGCCGAGTTGCGAATGATTTGATCCAAGCATTCGGCCATGACGCACCGTAAACCTTGGCCGGCACTCATGTCCGCCATAAGCTCTATGGGCTTAGCATTTCGCGGCGCCCAAAACTGGTCAACCTCCAGCGCTTTTAAGTGGCTTGGTTCCTCAGTGCTTTGGCTGTCAATCTCTTGGAGTTTGTGGTTGAGTCTTGCCAAAAGATCGCCTCTTTCGGACTTGCTGCGCGCGTCCATGATCAGGCCGTGATCTCGCTGCCATTGGCTTGCCAAGGAAAAAAGTGCGGCGATTTCTCCTTGCTTAAGTTCCAACTCAACTTCGCAGATGGGTAAATCTAGAGCGCCGGCGCGAACAAAGCCACAGTCGTAGGCAATTTCAACCACGCCCACAGGGGTGCGAATCAAACGCATCAAGCGTAATACTTGCGTTTCATAACCGACGGCCAGTGGTTCACTCAGGTGGGCAATGAGGGATTCTGCTGGTGTGCCAGCGTAGACGGATAAGTCCAAGTCTGGGCTGGGTCGTGGGTGATTCAATTCAATTCGGGTAAGCAAGGTCTCGCTACTTGCAATTTTCAAGGTTTGAATCCATTGATCATTTTCCAGTCGCAAGCGCAGCGCAGTTTTTTGCCGTGCGAGATGTCGCCCCGCCGTATCAAAATAAAGTGCTTTTAAAACCAGCTTTTGCGTAGCGCCACGGTGGAGTGCTTTTTCAAATGAGGCGCTGCAAGACTTGGGGAGATGAAACTTCAATTCTGTTTCTAAATGGATGTTTGTATGCAACTTATGCCTTTTTTCCCAATGCCAGTGCGAGTAAGTCGGCTTCAATCCCAAGTGCGGCCTCGCGAAGATGCGAATTGTGGCTCTCGCTACCAGCGCGTCCCATGTCAAGATCGGATTGAAAACCGTCGCGCTCTGGCCAAATGTTGTCCAGCACATCAAAGCCTGCTTCTTCAATCACGCTTCTGGCAATTCCTAGCAATCGCTCGGAGCGACCCACTTTAGAAAGTACCAACACAATTTTGTTGCCCACCTTGCGTGACTTCGCCAAACGGCGGGCCAATGCCAGTGTGGGTCGCAAATCATCCATGGAAGTGCCGGTGGGCAGGAACACCACATCACTTTCTTGGCTGACATCTGTAGTCAGTTCATCAGCTAAGCCGCGCGTGTCAACCACCACAAGATCGAAATCTTCAACTGTCTTTCTGAGCTTTTTCAAACTTTTGAAAGCGCGGGTTTCGATATCGGGTTCTATGCCGTTACGCAGGCGTGTGGCGCTCCACTCGATGCAGGACAACTGCTCTAGATCGAAGTCACCCAGCAGAACATGATGTCCTTTTCTGGCTGCACTGACCGCCAATACGCGGGCCAGCGCGCTTTTTCCAACGCCACCTTTTTGGCCAACAAATGACGCTATACGCATGGTTGATCCTAAAAATAGATAAGGGCTTCTAATCTATTGAAATAACTCGATCGTGTCAACCATACTTACTGGGAAAGCTTTTGAAACCATCTCTCCAAAACGACTTCAGTCAGCTTACGCTTCTTCAATCACGTCCACGTCACCCACATCCATAGCGGCCATTTCGGCATATTGTTGACCATTGAGTTGGTGCTTGTAAGCCCGATAGGCATGCAAATCACAAGTGACTTGGTCGTCATTTGAGAAAGCTTCAGCAGCAATTTCGTGGTGCTTGGCCGCTTGTGTGAGATGGTAGGCCGCCATGCGATGGCACTCATCAGGAGATTCAAACTCTTCTTCGTATTCATCTACCAATTCGGCAAACTCTTCGTGCTTTGTGTCTTCCATGTGCGAACTCCTTGGTTGGGTTGAAAAAACTTGCTGAACTCTTTTCCAAGGTTGTAGTGTCTGTATGTGAACGGTTAATGACGAAGAAGCTTTAAAAATTTAAGTCAATTTTTTGACTAACACCACACTTTTGCGGTCTAGGTTGTATTTGCGCTGACGCGCTTCAGGCAACCAGTCGATGGGCGCTTGGACAAAGCCACGTTTTAAAAACCAATGCATGGTGCGGGTGGTTAGCACAAAAATACTCTTTAAGCCTTTGGCTCGGGCGCGTTGCTCGATGCGACGCAAGATTTTTTCGCCGTCGCCTTGACCTTGTGAATGCGGCGACACAGTGAGGGCGGCCATTTCACCCGTGTGGTTTTCTGGGTAGGGGTACAAAGCGGCGCAGCCAAAGATAACCCCATCGTGTTCGATGACTGTGTATTCACCAATATCGCGTTCAATCTCGGTTCGTTCGCGGCGCACCAAAGTGCCGTCGTTTTCAAACGGCTCGATAAGCTGCAACACACCGCCCAAGTCGTCTGAGGTGGCTTCTCGCAAACTCTCTAAGCGCTCGTCCACCACCATGGTGCCAATGCCGTCGTGCACATAAATTTCCAGCAACAGCACTCCATCGACGTTAAAGGGCAAGATGTGGCTTCGCTCTACACCTGCCTTGCAAGCTTTCACACAATGCTGGAGGTAAAAACCAATATCGCTGGGCTGGGTGGCCATGGGCAAGCGGGCCAACAGTTGTTGCGCTTCCTCCAACGGAATTTCGGTGTCAATGGGGTTGTCTTCACCGGCAGGCTCGGTCGGCTTGATGCGCACCCCGGCCACTTCGGTGACAAATATCAACTTGTCTGCATGCAGCGCAGTGGCCACCGAGGTAGCTACCTCTTCCATGGTCAGGTTGAAAGCTTCTCCGGT
>JABMMR010000147.1 GCA_013205525.1 Burkholderiales bacterium
AATCACACCCGCTCCCATGCGTGCCGCAGCTTCATAGGATTCCAGTGTGTGCTCTGGGAACATCAGTGCAGCACCACGGTGTCCGATGGAGAAGTTTGATTTCTTGAACGGCCCATTGCTGCAGCTTTGTAGTTTTTGCTTCAAGGGAGAGTCACTCATTTGTGACACCAGAAAAAATGGTCTGGGACCTAATTGAACATAAGAAGCGCTGGGCGTGGGCTGAGAGAAAACGCCAAGAGGAATAAGGAGGCTTAAAGTAGTCAGTGCTCTCGATATTTGATTAAACATCTCTATATTTCTTAACTGATGATGAACTCATCCTAAAAAAATTGCGTGAAAATTTGATGACACCTAGGGACGGTCGCAAACGTACTCGGTGTAAGTCTTGCCCGGGCTTTCAACCGTCAGCACCACATTGAATGTGCCTGATGCATTGCGCATGACAAGAACGCCATAGTCTTGCAATTGCTGCTCTTTGGCGGATTGCTTGGCCGCATTCCACACCTGCAGCAAATTCTCAACTTGGTCGTTGCGCAATTTTTGAAGCTCCTGTCTGGCCTGCGGCTTTAATTTGACTAAATGGATGTGCATCTGGTTTTGCGAGCGGAAATTTTGGGGGTTGATGACCAGCGCGATCGATTCGGGCTCTATGCGCGTGCTGGCGACGTCCCATGCGTAGGGCCAAATCGCATCCGGTCTCAGCGGGTCTTCAACACCGGTGATAGTCTGTTTGGGCAGCACCAAACCATGAACAAAATCAGCAGGACAGCTGCACATTTTGATGTCTCTGATGGCAACAAAAGCCTCGTTGCTGGACCAGATCTCAGTTGTTTTTTGACATGAATTTTCGTTGCCACACATTGCACTGGCAACCGGTGCGCGGCATTTTTTACAGTAGTTCGCTGATTGCGGTGCTGTGCAATTTTGCACAATGTCTAACAGTATGTCGCTGTACTTGGTGGCATGCGCCTTACCCCCTAGGCCAAGCGTCATGCACACAAGAAGCAAGGCTCGGCTGAATTGAAACAGCCTCTTTATTGACAGCGCCAGTCGCATACCCAGTACCTCTGAAAAATTGTTCAGATAGTAATGCATCATGGTATGGACTTTGATGACCTAGGCTGTCATCAAGCAAACATATTCTTATGGCAAGCTTGTGGCAAATGACCGAGACAATGAATACAGCTAATTCAATATTAGGACCGCGCTTAAGGCAGTTCAAACAATATCTTCAAGAGCAAGGGTTTGTGTCTCCCGTTTTGGGCGAGTTGGAACCTATGTATGCTGTTCCCAAATCGACCAATCGACAAGAAATTTTCGGCCTTGTCTTAGAGGGCGATTTGCTGGTGAAGTCTGAAGATGCAGTGAATACCTATTTAACGGGTGAGCTTTTCTTCATCAGCAAAGTCAGCAATTTTGAAATTCAAGCCGGCCCGATGGGGGTGAAATATTTATTCGCCTTCAAGCAAGCCACACTCAAGGTTGCAGCAGGTTGTTGATGCCTTGCAAGTCTTGCAGCTGCAAAGTGCCGCTGACTTGTCTTAATCGCAAGTGGCCCATTAAAACCTCATAGCGGGCTTTGGCCAGTTTGGCCTGTGTGTCAAACAATTTACTTTGTGCATCCAATACATTCATATTGATGCGAACACCCACCGTGTAGCCAAGCTTATTGGCCTCAAGGGCTACTTTGCTGGACTCTACCGCGGCTTGCAGGGCCTTGACTTGGCTCACGCCTGACATCACGCCAAAGAAAGCGCTGCGGGTGTTTTGGGCCACGGTGCGGGTGGCGGCGTCTAGGTCGGCTTGGGCTTTTTGCGTCAATGACAAAGTTTCGCGTACGCGGTTATCCAAGGCGTTGCCGGTGTAGAAAGGCCAAGACAGCACCACCGCGCCGGTGGTGAGGTTAGAAGTGAGACCGCTACTTGAAGCAGCAGATCCATTTGTATTGTTACTTAAGGTATGGCTGAGCTGCAAATCCAAGGTGGGCTTTAAAGACGCTTTGGCTTTTTGGGTTTCAAGTTCAGTGACTTTCAAGCCAATGGCGGCTTGGCGCAAGCTGGGGTTTTTGTCTGCACTGAAACTGACCCAATCTTCTACTTGGTCAGGACTGAGGGGGGCGGGTTCAGCTTGAACAGCCATGGGCTTAGGTTGGGTAGCACTTTTGCCAACGATTTGATCGAGCGCCAATTTCTTCACCCGCAAATCATTTTGCGCGCCGATTTCCTGTGCTGCCACCAAGTCAAAACCCGCTTGGGCTTCGCGGGTGTCGGTAATGGTGGCGGTGCCCACTTCAAAATTGCGCTTAGCCGAAGCCAGTTGTTCCGCCACTGCGGTTTTTTGGGCTTGCACAACTGCCAGGGTGTCAAGCGACGCCAAAACATCAAAATACACTTGGCTGACCCGCACCATCAGGTCTTGTTCGGCTGCAGCAAGCTGTTCTTGTACCACTTGCATTTGCAAACTGCTTTGGGCGACTTCAGCTTTGTCGGCGGGGCGGTATAAGGGCTGTGAACCTAACACTGTGGCAGTGTTGGCACCGTAAAAGCGGTTAAAGCTAGGGTTAAGAACCGAAGTTTTTACGGGATCGTAATTTAAG
>JABMMR010000148.1 GCA_013205525.1 Burkholderiales bacterium
AAGTTTTCTTGCATGGCTTGGGCTTGTTTCATCAGGCCCGCGAGTTGTCCTTTGTTGAACATGGTGGTCTCTCAGTGGTCTAGAAGTCTAAGGGTGCCAGGAACAATCTTGGCGTCGTATTCTTTGATCAAGTGTTGCATGCTGGGGTGGTTAAGGATGTCGCTTTGGGCCTGCGCCATGCGTTGCTGCTGCAGCGAAGTGATGCGCTGTGCCGGCGAGTCCTGAACAGGGCCCTGCTGTACCTGCAGACTCACCGCATGGCCCAAGGACTGCAAAGCCAGTTGAAGTCGCTCGCGGTTGCTGGCGTTGTTCAGGGTCGCGCTCTCAATTTGCAAGTGCCACACCCCATCGGCTTGGGCCATCAACTGCGACTGCATGGCCAATTCGCGGGTCATGGCTTGAATCAACTGCGCTTTAACCAAGTCTTGAACAACAGACAACCATTGCTCACCCAAGGGAGAGTCGCTTGGTGTAAGGGCGACTGTGACGGTCTCAGGCGCTGATTTCAGAGTTTTTTTTTCAGTCTCTGCTGCAGGCTTGAATGCAAGCAAGCGCAGCAAGACCATGGTGAGCGCGGCGTATTCGTCTGGGGCCAAGCCCAAATCGGCACGTCCGTGCAGGCAAATGCTGTAGAGCAACTGTGTTTCATCCGTGGGCATCACTTTAGCTAGATCAGCTGTGCGCTGCATATCTGGGTCGGGGTCATCGCTGGCGGCTGTTTGGCCTGTGGCTTGGTGAACCGCCATGCGCTGCAAGACCATGGACATTTCTTCAAGCAAAGAACTGGCAGACAAGCCCAAATGCCGCAATGACTCGCAGGTTTGCACCACCAACGCGCCATCGCCTTGCGCCAAAGCCTCAATCAAGGTGAACACATGGCTGCGGTCCACACTGCCTAACATATCGCGCACCACCGCTTCGGCCAAAGTGCCATTACCGAAAGCGATAGCTTGGTCGGTTAAGGACAACGCGTCGCGCATAGAACCTTTGGCGGCGCGTGCGAGCAAACGCAGGGATTGCACATCATTGGCGACATGCTCGTCGGCCAACACCTGTGTGAGGTGCTCGACGATGGTCTCAGGCGCCATGGGACGCAAATTGAATTGCAAACAGCGCGACAACACGGTGACCGGCACTTTGTGCGGGTCGGTGGTGGCCAAGACAAACTTTAAATACTCGGGCGGTTCTTCCAAGGTTTTGAGCATGGCGTTGAAAGCGGTGTTGCTCAGCATATGCACCTCGTCAATCATGAAGACTTTGAAGCGCCCTTGCACCGGTTTGTAGGCGGCTTGCTCTAGCAACTGTTGAATCTCATCAACGCCGCGGTTGGAGGCAGCGTCTAGCTCGGTGTAATCCACAAAACGGCCTGCATCAATATCCACACAAGCCGAGCACACGCCACAAGGCTGATCGGTGATGCCGGTTTCACAGTTCAAGGACTTGGCCAAAATACGCGACACCGTGGTCTTGCCCACCCCCCGCGTGCCGGTGAACAAATAAGCGTGGTGCAAGCGTTGCGAGCGCAAAGCATTGGTGAGGGCTTGCACGACATGTGACTGACCGACCAATTGGCTGAAGGTCTTGGGACGGTATTTGCGAGCGAGCACCAGATAGGTCATGGCTGGATTCTACGGGGCGTACAATTTGCCCCGACGGGCCTTCCCACATGGGGAAGCGGCCAACCGGGTCAGGTGGGGAACCAAGCAGCCCTAACTGTGGAGCCAGTGCTGGGGTCAAGGCTCGTCACCTTTACCGAATTTCCTATGCTGCACTTTGCTGCCAATCTGTCTTTTTTGTATAACGACGCCGCTTTCATGGATCGCTTTGCCGTAGCCGCCCACGATGGCTTTAAAGGTGTCGAGTATTTATTCCCCTATGAATTTGACTCGCACGATTTAGCCAAGGCACTGAAGGACAACGGCTTGCAACAAGTGCTGTTCAATGCGCCCCCTGGCGGCACCGACCGCGCGGGCATGTCACAGGCTTGGCAGCAAGGCGTGCGCGGCACCACTTGTTTGCCGGGTCACGAGGCCGAATTTCGCAGCGGTTTTTTAACCGCCTTGGAATATGCCGATGTGATGAACTGCCCGCGCATCCATGTGATGGCGGGCTTGGTGCCCCCCGAGCTGCGCGTGGCCAGTGCCCTGTCCCCCGCACTCAGCACCAGCGGTACTTATGCCCGCACCGCTGGCCCCTTGCGTGACACCTACATCCGCAACCTGCGCTGGGCCTGCGAGCAAGCCCTTGGTGCGGGGCGCGAGGTGTTGATTGAACCCATCAACACCCGCGACATTCCACACTTTTTTCTCAACCGCCAAGACGACGCCCATGCCATCGTCCAAGAGGTGGGCATGGCCAACCTGAAGGTGCAGTTTGATCTTTACCATTGCCAAATCGTTGAAGGCGATGTAGAGACAAAAATTCGCCACTACCTGCCCACAGGTCAAGTGGGGCATTTCCAAATCGCGGGTGTGCCCCAGCGTCACGAACCCGATACTGGTGAACTGCACTACGACAGCGTGTTCAAAGTGATGGAAGAAGTGATTGCCGCGCAACACTGGCAAGGCTGGGTGGGTTGCGAGTACCGCCCTGCC
>JABMMR010000149.1 GCA_013205525.1 Burkholderiales bacterium
CCTGGCTCAAATGCACCGGTTGGCAAATTAATGCACCAATCGTTGAGGCACACGCCCAAATCAAACAACCAAGTGTCTACGCCGGCGAAATAAAAATCGAACACGCCGCTCAACTGGTCGTCGACAAACATCACATTGTTACGAAAGGCATCGGCGTGAACCGCGCCCGTGGGCAAAGCAGCAAAGGCCGCCGTGGTTTGAACATGGTTTTGAAAAGCCAATTCATGTTGCAAAGTTTGTGCTTGGGATGGGTTGAGAAAAGGCAAGATGTCTGGCGCAGTTTGGTTCCACCAAGTCAAGCCGCGTAAATTGGCTTGACAGCGTTCATAGCCGCTTGCCGCCAAATGCATCAGTGCCAAAGTCCGGCCCATGGCGTGGCAATGCGCGGGGGTAGGTTGAAGTTGCGAACTACCCGCCAAGCGGTTGACCACAGCGGCAGGTTTATCCGCCACAGAAAGCAAAATCTCGCCTTCAGTGTTGGCTTGTGGCGCTGGCACGGCAATGCCTTGATCGGCCAAATGCTTCATTAAGTGCAGATAAAACGGCAGTTGCTCGCGGGTCAACCTCTCAAACAAGGTCAGCACATATTCGCCTTGTGTGGTGGTGAGGAAATAATTGGTGTTTTCAATGCCGCTGCTGATGCCCGTCAGAGAAACAAATTCACCCATAGACAACTGGCTCAGCAATTCGCGGGCTTGCTGCTCTGAAACTTCGGTAAAGACGGCCATGGAAAGAGAATGAAACAGCAAGAGACCAATGAAGCGCAGATTGTAGGCACAATCCCCTGCATGCAAGACACACCCACCCTGTTGCTGGTCGACGGTTCCAGCTATTTGTACCGAGCCTTTCATGCCATGCCTGATTTGCGGGCAGACCGCAATGACCCGAGCAGCCAAGCCACCGGGGCGATACGCGGCATGGTCAATATGCTGCAAAGCCTGCGCCGCGAATACCCCAGCGTCCATGCGGTGTGCGTGTTTGACGCCAAAGGCCCGACTTTTCGTGATGCGATTTATCCGCAGTACAAGGCCACGCGCTCGCCCATGCCCGACGATTTGCGCAGCCAAATCGAGCCGATTCACCGCTTGGTGCGTCTCATGGGTTGGCCACTGCTGAATGTGCCTGGCGTCGAGGCCGATGATGTGATTGCCACCTTGGCGCATGCCGCGTCAGAGCAAGGCATGCAGGTGGTGGTCTCCAGTGGAGACAAAGATTTGAGCCAGTTGGTCAATGAGCGCATCACCATCATCGACACCATGAACGGCAAAAAACGTGATGTGGCCGGCGTGACCGAAGAGTTTGGTGTGCCACCAAGTTTGATGATTGACTACCAAACCTTGGTGGGCGACACCGTGGACAACGTGCCAGGGGTAGCCAAAGTGGGCCCCAAAACCGCCGCCAAATGGTTGACCGAATACGGCTCACTTGACTCGCTGATGGCGCGTGCCGATGAGATCAAGGGCGTGGCCGGTGAAAACCTGCGACTAGCCAAGGATTGGCTGCCTACCGGCAAACAACTCGTCACCATGAAGATCGATTGTGATTTGAGCGCGCACATTGCTGGCTTTCCCGAACTGCAAGGTGTTTTGATGCAAGCCCCCGACGAAGCGGGTTTAACTGATTTTTACCAGCAATATGGTTTCAAGGGTTTGGTTACCTCTCGAGAAAATGCAGGCGGCTCAGCCAAAGCAGCATCTCCTTCAGGGACTGACAGCGGCGTGGTCGAGGTGGGCGTGTTGTTCGAGGCGCCCCCACCCGCAGCGAGAGGTGAAGTGCACTACGACAGCGTGCTTGATTGGGCAAGCTTTGACGCATGGCTGCAAAAAATTGAGGCCGCCGACTTGGTGGCGCTGGACACCGAAACCACCTCGCTGGTGGAGATGCAAGCGCAAATCGTGGGCATCAGCGTGTGCCTACAGTCGGGAGCGGCGGCTTACATTCCCTTGGGCCACAACGCCGCCGATGCACCCGCGCAACTGCCTTTGCTGGAAGTGCTTGCGCGCTTAAAGCCTTGGTTAGAAAACCCTGACAAACACAAACTCGGCCAGCATGTGAAGTACGACCGCCATGTGTTGGCCAACCAAGGCATTGAGGTGCAAGGCTATGTGCACGACACCATGCTGCAAAGCTATGTGTTGGAAGTCCACAAGCCGCATGGCTTGGCCAGTTTGGCCGAGCGGCACTTGGGTCGCCAAGGTTTGTCTTACGAAGACCTGTGC
>JABMMR010000150.1 GCA_013205525.1 Burkholderiales bacterium
CTTTGATCATGTTGGCCGGTATTTACTACGGCGCTCAGTATGGCGGCTCGACCACAGCGATTTTGGTCAACCTCCCCGGCGAGTCGTCCTCGGTGGTTACCACCATCGATGGCTACCAAATGGCCCGCCAAGGGCGTGCCGGCCCCGCCTTGGCCGCTGCTGGCTTGAGCTCGTTTTTTGCGGGCTGCGTGGGTACGTTGTTGTTGGCCGCTTTTGCGGGTCCGTTGACCGAGATGGCGTTTGCCTTTGGCCCTGCCGAATACTGCGCCCTGATGGTGCTGGGTTTGGTCGGCGCAGTGGTCTTGGCCTCGGGCTCTTTGCTCAAAGCCATTGCGATGATTATTTTGGGTTTGCTTTTGGGCTTGGTGGGCACCGATGTCAACTCTGGCATTGCCCGCTTCACACTAGGTATCCCCGAATTGACCGATGGTATTGGCTTTGTGGCCGTGGCCATGGGCGTGTTTGGTTACGGTGAAATCATCGCCAATTTGGCCAAGGCGGGTGAGGAGAGGGAAGTCTTCACCGCCAAAGTGCAAGGCCTCATGCCGACCCGAGAAGATTTTAGATTGATGATGCCGGCTGTCCTGCGCGGCACGGCACTGGGTTCGGTGTTGGGCATCTTGCCCGGCGGTGGGGCGGTACTGGCTTCTTTTGCCGCCTACACGCTAGAGAAAAAAGTCAAGCTCAAAGCTGGCGAGGTGCCTTTGGGCCAAGGCAATATCCGCGGTGTGGCTGCACCTGAAGCCGCCAACAATGCTGGGGCGCAAACCTCCTTTATTCCTTTGCTGACCCTTGGAATTCCGCCCAATGCAGTTATGGCGCTGATGGTGGGCGCCATGACTATTCACAATATTCAACCTGGTCCGCAGGTAATGACGGTCAATCCCGAGTTATTTTGGGGCTTGATTGTCTCCATGTGGATAGGCAACTTGATGCTGGTTGTCTTGAACCTGCCCATGATCGGCGTTTGGATCAAGTTGCTCACCGTGCCCTATCACTTCTTGTTTCCCGCCATTGTGTTGTTTTGTGCGATTGGCGTTTACACCACCAATAACGCCACTTTTGATATTGCATTGGTGGCCATGTTTGGAATGGCGGGCTACCTGTTTCACAAACTTGGCTGCGAACCAGCGCCGCTGTTGCTGGGCTTTGTCTTGGGCCCTATGTTGGAAGAGTATTTGAAACGCGCCTTAAAACTGGCACGCGGCGACTGGTCGGTGTTCATCACACGGCCCTTGTCCGCCGCTTTGTTAGCAGTAGCCCTGTTGTTGGTGATCATGGTCTTGCTGCCCGCGATCAAGTCCAAACGCAAAGAAGCTTTTGTTGAAGATTAAAACCTATGTTGGTCACTGAACACCCTTTACGCCGCGCCTTGCACAACGAAGTGCACGCCCGTCCTCCGCAACCCATGGCCGCGCCTTTGGCCATCTGCCACATGGTCATGTTGGCCGATGCTGATGCCCGTCAAGCCAGCCGTGCCCACTTGATCAGTTTGTTGCATGACCACCATTTGCCGGTCCCCGATGAACAAACCAATCACCTGCGGGTAGACATGGGGACTTGGCGTTTGCGTTGGGAATTACACACCGAGTTTGTTACGTGGACTTTCATGGCAGACGCTCCCATGGGTTTACCCAAAGGGGGCGACTATGACTTGGCTTTGCGCCAATTACCCCAAGATTGGTTGAAAAACTTGCCCGGTGAGTGCTTGGTGCATATTCAACTGTGGGCCAAGCTGACGCAAGACTTGTCTGACCGCGAAGAGCTGCATCAGCAATTTCGCGAAGAAAGTTTGGTTGCTTGTCAACTCGCTGAAGGGGCGGCGACTTTGCACACCGATTTTCAAATTGATCCCAGTGGTTGCTCGCGCATGTTGTTGCGTGTGGGGCAACTCTCGCCACGCCGTTTGGGCCGATTGGTTCAGCGATTGCTGGAAATTGAAACCTACCGCATGATGGCTTTGCTGGGCTTGCCCGTTGCCCGAAGCGCCGTGCCAGCCTTGGCCGCTGCCGAGCAAGAGTTAGCCGATTTGGCACAAGCTATACGCAGTGCCAGCCAAGACCAAGAAGCCGATTTGCTAGAAAGCTTGACCCGCTTGGCCGGTCAGGTCGAAGGCTTGTATGCCTCTCAACATTCACGCTTTTCCGCCAGCCAGGCTTACTTTGAATTGGTCGACCGGCGCATCAAAGATATTCGCGATAACCGCTTGCCTGGTTTTCAATCGGTGGGCGAGTTCATGGAGCGACGCTTAAGCCCCGCGCGCAGCACCTGTGACTGGGTGGCCAGGCGGCAAACCGCTTTGTCCGAGCGGGTTTCGCGCATGAGCAATTTGTTGCGCACGCGTGTGGATTTCCAGCAGCAGCAAAGCAGCCAAGCACTGCTGACCGCCATGAACCGCCGCCAAGGGATGCAGCTGAAATTGCAAACCACGGTGGAAGGCTTGTCGGTGGCGGCCATCACTTATTACATTGCCGGACTGGTGCATTACATCGCCGAGGGCTTACAAACCAAGGGGTGGATTCAAAACCCCGCTATGGCCACCGCCATTGCGGTGCCACTGATTGCGTTGGTGATTTGGTGGGTCACCCGCCGTTTGCATTTCAAGGTGATGAAGACAGATAAAACATGACATTCAATTTTTCAAATCCTTACACCAGCACCCGCCTGCCCGTTTTTGCCCGCAACATGGTTTCCACCTCGCACCCCTTGGCTGCTCAAGCGGGTTTACGCATCTTGTGGCAAGGCGGTAATGCGGTGGACGCCGCCATCGCCGCGGCCGCGGTGCTGACCATCGTCGAGCCGGTGAGCTGTGGTTTGGGCTCGGACGCTTTTTGTATTTTGTGGGACGGCAAAGCCTTGCATGGCTTGAACGCTTCAGGGCATGCGCCTCAAGCTTGGACACCTGACTATTTCCAAAATAAATACGGCGACTATGCACTGCAACCGCCCAAGCGCGGCATCGACTCGGTGACCGTGCCTGGCGCGGTGGCGAGTTGGGTGGCGATGAGCGAGCGGTTTGGCAAACTGCCTTTTGCCGATTTATTGCAGTCGGCCATCGAGATCGCCGAGCGTGGCTATTTGCTCAGTGTGGTGGTGCAAGAAAAATGGGCGGCGGCGGTGGAGGAGTTGCGCGGGCAACCTGGCTTTGCCCAGCATTTTATGCCTAGGGGTCGCGCGCCTCAGGTGGGCGAGTTGTTCCAGTTTCCAGCAGCCGCTCGCGGCTTACGCGCCATTGCCAACACCCAGGGCCAAGCTTTTTACGGCGGCGACATTGCCCAAGCAATGGAGAAGTTTTCCCATGCCCACGGCGGCAGCTTGAAAGCCAGCGACTTTGCCGCCTACCAAGCCGAGTGGGTCACACCCATCTCACAAAACTACCGTGGCCACACCCTGCATGAAATTCCACCCAATGGACAGGGCATTGCCGCGCTCATCACTTTGGGTATTTTGGGCAACTTCGATTTGTCCGCCTTGGCGCTGGATGGCGTGGACTCGCAGCACCTGCAAATCGAGGCGATGAAGCTGGCCTTTGCCGATGTCTACCGCTATGTGGCTGACACGGCCAGCATGGAAGTCACGGCCCCACAAATGTTGGACCCGTCTTACCTGAAGCAACGCGCTGGCATGATTGACATGAAGAAAGCGCAAGACTTCAAAGCCGGCAACCCTGCCAAGGGCGGCACGATTTACCTCACCGCCGCGGATGAAAACGGCATGATGGTCAGCTTTATTCAAAGCAATTACATGGGCTTTGGCTCGGGCTGTGTGGAACCGCAGTTTGGCATCAGCTTGCAAAACCGAGGACACGCTTTCGCGGTGCGCGCTGGCGGCCACAACCCCGCGAATTTGGTGGCACCTGGCAAGCGGCCGTTTCACACCATCATTCCGGCCTTTCTCACCAAAGACGGGCAGCCAGTCATGAGCTATGGCGTGATGGGTGCGAATATGCAACCCCAAGGCCATGTGCAAACCTTGGTGCGTATGCTCGACTATCAACAAAACCCCCAAGCCGCCTGCGATGCCCCCCGTTGGCGCTACAACGAAGGCTTGGTCATCAATGTTGAGTCGGCGATGGACCCGCAAACAGTGAAAGGTTTGCAGGCTTTGGGTCACCAAATGGAAGTCATCAAGGACAGCTACCAAGACTTTGGCTCGGGTCAATTCATTTGGCGCATGGGCGACCCCAAGGTGCAAGGCTATGTGGCAGCCAGCGATTCGCGTCGCGACGGGTTGGTGGCGGGCTTTTAAGTTTTGAGCACTTCTTTAGCGTCGGCGACGCCTCGCCTGTCGCCTCACACCACGGGCCTATTGTTGGCGTTGGCTGGGGCCATCACCTTCAGCGGCAAGGCCATCATTGTCAAGCTATCTTACCGCTATGGTGTGGACGCGGTCACTGTCATCATGGTGCGCATGC
>JABMMR010000151.1 GCA_013205525.1 Burkholderiales bacterium
CTCGTCGCTGCTGACCGCCAAGCGCCCAGCTGTCGTGTCCAGTTGCAACACCCCAGCCGCATCGACACCGCAGGCCACGCCTTCTCGGCCATTGCTTAAACGAAGGGCTTGACCCAACAAGACATCGCGCTTGGCAAAACCGGCTCTAAAGGGCGCAAAACCTTGGGCCTCGAAAAGCTTGATGCCGCCCACCAAAGGCGCTATCAACAGGGCCAAGACCTGCGGGGGCAACAGTGTGTCGCCCATCCACTCACACAGACCAGCGGCGGGTATGCCAAATTCGCTGTTGTGGGGCGCATGTAAATTGATACCCATCCCGATGACGGTGTAGCGCGCAGCGTTGTGGTCGCCCTCAACCCAAACTGTTTCTATCAGCGTGCCCGCCAGCTTGCGAGCGGCAGTTGGCTCGCCCATCCACATATCGTTGGGCCACTTCAAGCCCAGACCCATGCTGTGCTGCGGGTCCAGCGCGTCGGCCACACACACGCCCACTGCCAAAGACAAGCCCGACCAATCGGCGGGCGCCAGCATCAGCCCCAAAGAGAAGGTGAGGGTGTCGGCGCGTTGGCCTTGCCAAACACGCCCTTGCCTGCCGCGACCCGCGGTTTGTTGTTCGGCTACCAGCAGACAAGGTCGGGTGTCGCCCAGACGCGCACGGCGCATGAGTTCGCTGTTGCTGGAATCGATTTCGGCAAGCACCTCCACATGGGCATGCTCGCCCAGCACGGCAGCCGTCTCTTGCAATTGCGCGTGGGGCCAATGCAGGGGAGCGTTGCCTGCGCGCATCAGCTCAAGACTTGGGCGACAGCAAAGTGCCCCGACATTGGGGCGCACCACAACGGCAAGGGTAGTCAGCCAAAAGGGAGGCTGTGTAGGGCTCGTCAATCACCAAGCCATAGTCGTAATGGAGTTCTTCGCCAGCTTTGATTTTGTGCAAAGTGCGAATAAAAATACGCTCGCCAGCTTCGTCGGCTTCGCAGTTGGGGCGACAAGAGTGGTTGATCCAGCGCGAGTCGTTGCCGCCGTAAAGTGCATCGATCACATTTTTTTTGCTGACGTGGAAATAAAAAGTGTGGTTGGGGTCTTTAGGATCATGGGGGTGGCGTTTTTGCGCTTTTTTCCAACTGATGACTTCGCCGATATATTCAATGATGATCTCGCCTTTGGCGATATCGGTGAGGGCAAACACCCCTTTGCCGTGAACGCCTGAGCGTCGCACCTGAATGCGTTTGCCGCTGTTGCTAGAAGAGGTCATGGGAGCCTGTCGGAAAATTCTGCTATGTTGAATACGTACATGTGCGCGTGCGCGCGCGAGTCGACGGATTGTAAGCAAGGAATATTTGCATGAGTAAAACACTGGTCATCGCCGAAAAACCTTCGGTTGCGCAAGACATCGTTCGCGCCCTCACCCCGACGGCGGGGAAGTTTGAAAAGCACGACGATCATTTCGAGAGCGACACCTTTGTGGTCACCAGCGCGGTGGGCCACTTGGTGGAAATTCAAGCGCCCGAAGAATTTGACGTCAAGCGCGGCAAATGGAGCTTTGCCCACCTGCCGGTCATCCCGCCTTACTTCGATTTGAAGCCGGTAGAGAAAACCAAGTCGCGCTTGTCGGCGGTGGTCAAGCAGGCCAAGCGCAAAGACGTGAGCGCCATCATCAACGCCTGTGACGCGGGGCGCGAGGGCGAGCTTATTTTTAGGTTGATCGAGCAATACGCCGGTGGAAAGAAGCCGCTGGACAAACCTGTCAAGCGCCTGTGGCTACAGTCCATGACTCCGCAAGCCATCCGCGATGGCTTTGACAGCCTTCGCACCAGCAAACAAATGCAAGGCTTGGCCGACGCCGCTCGCAGCCGGTCTGAGGCCGATTGGTTGGTCGGCATCAACGGCACCCGCGCCTTCACCGCCTTCAACTCCCGCGATGGCGGTTTTTTCCTGACCACCGTGGGAAGGGTGCAAACCCCCACCCTCAGCGTGGTGGTCGAGCGTGAAGAGTTGATTCGTAAATTCGTCAGCCGCGACTACTGGGAAATCCACGCCAGCTTTGCCGCCGCCGCAGGCGCTTACGCGGGCAAATGGTTCAACCCCACCCACAAGGCCCATGCCGATGACAAAGAAATCAAAGAAGACCGTGTTTGGACCTTGAACGAAGCCCAAGCCATTGCAGACGCGGTACGCCACCAAACCGCCACCGTCACCGAAGAAAGCAAGCCCAGCAGCAAAGGCAGTCCAGGCTTGTTCGACTTAACCACCTTGCAACGCGAGGCCAATGGCCGCTTTGGCTTCTCGGCCAAAACCACGCTCTCCTTGGCGCAAAGCCTGTACGAGCGCCACAAGGCCTTGACCTACCCGCGTACCGATTCGCGCCATTTGCCCGAGGACTACCTGCCCACGGTGAAAGACACCATGCAAATGCTGGCCAAGAGCAGCATGGGCCACTTGGCACCGTTTGCCAAAACCGCTATCGCGCAGGGCTATATCAAGCCCAGCAAAAAGGTGTTTGACAACGCCAAGGTCAGCGACCACTTTGCCATCATCCCCACGCTGGAAGCGCCCAGCGGCTTGTCTGACGCCGAGCAAAAGCTGTACGACTTTGTGGTGCGCCGCTTCATCGCGGTGTTTTACCCCGCCGCGCAGTTCATGGACACCACCCGCATCAGCCAAGTAGCAGCAGCGGGCAAAACCCATCACTTCAAAACCACCGGTCGCGTGTTGGTGGAGCCGGGCTGGCAAGCCATTTACGGCAAAGAGGTGGACGAAGAAGAAGACAAAGAGTCGGGCAAGATTTTGGTCAAGCTCAACGCCGGTGAAAAGCCCAAGGTGTCTGAAGCCGACCCCAAGGGTTTGAAAACCCGCCCACCTGCACGCTACTCCGAAGCCACCTTGCTGGGCGCCATGGAAGGTGCAGGCAAAACCGTGGAAGACGACGAACTGCGCGAAGCCATGCAAGAAAAAGGCTTGGGCACGCCTGCCACACGCTCTTCCATCATCGAGGGCTTGCTCAACGAAAAATACATGTTGCGAGAGGGGCGCGAACTCATCCCCACGGCCAAAGCCTTCCAGCTGATGACGCTGTTGCGCGGCTTGGGAGTGGAAGAGTTGTCCCGCGCCGACCTCACCGGCGACTGGGAGTTCAAGCTTTCGCAAATGGAAAAAGGACAGCTGTCACGCGAAGCCTTTATGCAAGACATCGCTGAGATGACTGCGCGCATGGTGAAAAAAGCCAAGGAATACGACCGCGACACCATCCCTGGCGACTACGCAACGCTGTCCACCCCCTGCCCCACATGCGCTGGCGTGGTGAAAGAAAACTACCGCCGCTACACCTGTATTGGCAAAGCCGGTGCGGTAGCCACCACCAATGCGGATGGGGAAATTCAAGGACCAGGTTGCGGCTTCTCGTTTGGCAAAACACCGGCAGGCCGCACGTTTGAGCCCACCGAGGTGGAGCAGTTTTTGCACGACAAAAAAATCGGCCCCTTGGAAGGTTTTCGCTCTAAAGCCGGTTGGCCCTTCACCGCAGAAATTGCCCTCAAGTTCAACGAAGAAGAAAAGAACTGGAAGCTGGAGTTTGACTTTGGCGACGACAAAAACGCCGAGAGCGGCGAGATTGTGGAGTTTGGCGAGGCCGAGAACTTAGGCGCTTGCCCCAAGTGCGGCTCTGCTGTGCACGAGCACGGCGCCAACTATGTGTGCAGCAAGTCCGTGCCCACCAACGCCCAGCCCACGCCCAGCTGCGACTTCAAAACAGGGCGCGTCATCTTGCAGCAGCCGATTGAGCTGGAGCAAGTGCGCAAACTCTTGGCCGAGGGCAAAACCGATTTGCTGGAGAAGTTTGTCTCCATGCGCACCCGCCGTGCGTTCAAGGCCTACCTCAGCTACGACGCCGAGGCCGGCAAGGTGAGCTTTGCCTTCGAGCCCAGCAAGTACCCAAAAAAAGGCGGTGCACCCACCACCCGCGCCTTGGCCAAAGCAGCCGGCAAAACCATGCCTGGCAAAAAGACGCCTGCGGCCAAAAAGTCAGCAGCCAAAGCGGTCA